>NZ_JAOSHO010000450.1 GCF_025917275.1 Pseudomonas agronomica
TCGCGAGCAAGCTCGCTCCCACAGTTTTTCGGGTTGTCTACAAAGCGCCGTCCAGCACTTTGCGATAAAACAACCACTCGTGCTCCAGCGCATGCGCCTGGTTTGCAGCCTTGCGAAAACCGTGGCGTTCCTCCGGATAGTAGTGCGCCTCCACTGGAACACCGTTGTCCTGCAATGCCTTGACCATATCGCGGGTCTGCTGCGGTACGACCACGGCATCCAGCTCGCCCTGGAAAAAGATCATCGGCGCGTGGATCTGGTCTGCGTGAAGCAGCGGAGTACGGGCCCGGTAGCGCTCGGCGTCCACGTGCGGGTCGCCAATCAGCCAATCCAGATAATCGCCTTCGAATTTGTGCGTAGCGCGGCCCAGGGCAACCGGGTCGCTGACGCCATAGAGGCTGGCTCCGCCACGGAATACATTCCGGAATGCCAAGGCACAAAGGGTCGTATACCCACCGGCGCTACCGCCACGAATGAAGGCGCAGCGGCCATCGACCAGGCCTTGCTCCTCCAGGTACGCAACGACGGCGCAGGCATCCTCGACATCCACCACGCCCCAATTCAGATGCAATGCCTGCCGGTAGGCTCGGCCATAACCGCTGCTGCCGCGGTAGTTGAGGTCGGCCACGGCAAAGCCGCGCTGGGTCCAGTACTGGATGCGCGGGTCAAAGATCGGATAGCAGGCCGAAGTCGGCCCGCCATGGATGAACACTACCAGTGGCGGTTTCGGGTTGGCGCCCATGGCGGGATAAAAGAACCCGTGGGCTTCACTTGAAGCAACGGGGTAGCGCAGGGTCTGTGGACGGCTGATCTGTTCGGCCGATAGCGGCGCAATGCCGCCAGCCAGCACGGTGGTGTCGTGGCTCTGTCGTTCGATGGCAATGACCGCCGACGGGCTGGTCGGCGAGGCGGCAATGGCATAGATGAACTGCTCATCCAGGGCCAGGCTGCGAAAGCGGCTATAGGTCCCGGTGAAATCCTCAGTTGCGCCGCCACGGCACAAGCCCAGCCGACCAAAACCCGCCTCGGTCCAGCTCGCCAGGTAAGTCGCTTCGTCTATGGGCAGCCAGGTACAACCGCCCAATTGCCAGGGTGCGGGGGCGTGGTCGGCTTCGGCGGCAGCCAATGGCCTCAGGACACCCGCATTCTCACCCCAAGGCTGCCAGTAACCGCCTCGATCGGTCAGGCAATAAAGACGATTGGAAGCATCGAAGCGCGGTTGCTGGATGGACTCCTCCGCACCGTGACCGGCCACGCAGACCGGTTCGCCCCAACCTGCATCGTTGCGCTCGGCCAGCATCAGCCGGGTGGCTGTCCAGGGCTGGTGCGGGCGACTCCACTCGATCCAGGCGAGACGCTTTTGATCAGGACTCAGGATCGGCGCGGCATAGAAATCCGCGCCTTCGGCCAGCACGCGTCGCTGACGGTCGGCCAACCCGATCGACACCAGGCGATGCTGGTTGGCCTGTTCTTCCACCGCCAGCACGAGCCCAGTGGCGAAGTGCAGGTCGCCATATCGACGCTCACCCGAGGTCAACGCCAAGGGGCGCGGGTCTCCCAGCGATTGGTGATACAGCTGTTGGTCGGCCTCGTTGACAAACAGCACGCCGTCACCGCTCAGGCAGAACGACCCGCCGCCATATTCATAGACCCGGCTGCGCACGCTGAAGCCATCCGGGGTCAGGCAATGCGCCTTGCCATCTCGCCAATGCCAGATCCGACAGGCTCCGTCCGCGGGGCGGTATTCATTCCAGAACAGGCCCAGGGGCCCGAGTTGCAGTTCGGCAAAGTCGATGCCTGCCGCGACAGCCTGGGCGGCGCTGAGCGGGTCAGCCTTTAACGATGAGGCGTGAGTTTCGTTCATTGCGAAAGGCCAGTTGCTCGATGGTTTGCGTGGCGTGCTCGGCGTCTTCGCGAGCCTGGAGAATCATGCCATGGTGTTCGGATTTGCTGCACACCGGGTCGGCATTGCTGGCGTCGCCCGTGAGCATGAACGCCTGGCAACGGCAGCCGCCAAAGTCCTTTTCCTTCTCATCGCACGAGCGGCAGGGCTCGGGCATCCAGTCGTAACCGCGGAAACGGTTGAAGCCGAACGAGTCGTACCAGATGTGCTGCATGCTGTGGTCGCGCACATTCGGGAACTGCACCGGCATCTGTCGGGCGCCGTGACACGGCAATGCCGTGCCGTCCGGCGTGACGGTCAGGAAAATGCTGCCCCAGCCATTCATGCAGGCCTTGGGGCGTTCTTCATAGTAGTCCGGCGTGACAAAGATCAGTTTGCACGGGTTGCCTTCTGCTTCCAGTTTGGCCCGGTATTCATTAGTGATGCGCTCGGCCCGCACCAGCTGTTCCCGGGTGGGCAGCAGGCCGACGCGGTTGAGGTGCGCCCAGCCGTAGAACTGGCAGGTGGCGAGTTCGACGAAATCGGCTTCGAGGGCGATGCACAGCTCGATGATGCGGTCGATCTTGTCGATGTTGTGCCGATGGGTCACGAAGTTCAGCACCATCGGATAACCATGGGCTTTCACCGCCCGGGCCATTTCGAGTTTTTGCGCGAAGGCTTTCTTCGAGCCGGCCAGCAGGTTGTTCACCTGCTCGTCGCTGGCCTGGAAGCTGATCTGGATATGGTCCAGGCCAGCCTTCTTGAAGTCGCTGATCTTCTGTTCGGTCAGGCCGATGCCTGAGGTGATCAGGTTGGTGTAGAAACCCAGCTTGCGCGCCTCGCCAATCAACTCGGCCAGGTCCTGGCGCACCAGCGGCTCTCCGCCGGAAAAGCCCAATTGCGCGGCGCCCATCTCCCGGGCTTCGCGAAAGACCTTGAACCACTGCTCAGTACTCAACTCTTTGCCTTGCTCGGCAAAGTCCAGCGGGTTGGAGCAGTACGGGCATTGCAGCGGGCAGCGATAAGTCAGCTCGGCCAGCAGCCACAGCGGCAGGCCAACGGCGGGCTTCTCAGGCAAGGGTGATCCAGTGCTGTGCACGGGCGACCTCCATGAATTGCTCGATGTCGTCACCGAGCTCTGGCACACCGGGAAATTGTTTATCCAGCTCAGCAATGATTGCCGCCACATCGCGTTCGCCATCAATCAGGCCACCGATCAGCGCAGCGCTGTCGTTCAGCTTGATCATGCCTTCAGGATAGAGCAGCACGTGGCCTTTCTGGGCCGGTTCGTACTGGAAGCGATAGCCGGGGCGCCAGTTGGGGGTTTGGCTGCGATCGAAGCTCATAGGGTAATTCCTTTATGCCAAACCCGTTGGTCGGTCACGGTGTGATAGGGCGGGCGGTTCAGTTCATAGGCCATGCTCATCGCGTCGAGCATGCTCCAGAGGATGTCGAGCTTGAACTGCAGGATTTCCAGCATGCGGTCCTGGCCAGCACGCGTGGTGTAGTGCTGCAAGGTGATCGCCAAGCCATGCTCCACGTCACGCCGGGCCTGGCCCAGGCGGGTGCGAAAGTACTCATAGCCGGCCGGGTCGATCCACGGGTAATGCTGGGGCCAACTGTCCAGGCGCGATTGATGGATCTGCGGGGCGAACAGCTCGGTCAACGAACTGCTGGCGGCTTCCTGCCAACTGGCCCGGCGGGCGAAGTTGACGTAGGCATCCACCGCGAAGCGCACGCCCGGCAGCACCAGCTCCTGGGAGCGTAGCTGGGCGGGTTCCAGGCCCACCGCCTGGCCCAGCCGCAACCAGGCTTCGATGCCGCCGTCTTCGCCCGGGGCGCCGTCATGGTCAAGCAGGCGCTGGATCCACTCGCGGCGGATCTCCCGGTCCGGGCAGTTGGCCAGGATCGCGGCATCCTTGAGCGGGATGTTCACTTGGTAATAGAAGCGGTTCGCGACCCAACCCTGGATTTGCTCGCGCGTGGCACGGCCTTCATACATCGCCACGTGATAAGGGTGATGGATGTGGTAATACGCGCCCTTGGCACGCAGGGCCGCTTCGAACTCGGCGGGGGACAGGGGGGTGTCAGTCATTTTGGTTCTCCGGGAAATACCCGCGGGTTCTGTGGTGTCAGGGCAGGCC
>NZ_JAOSHO010000451.1 GCF_025917275.1 Pseudomonas agronomica
GGGGATAAATCCCCTCGCCACAAGTTTGTGTGCACGAGCTAGGCGCTGGTGTGCTTCACCACTTCCAGCGGATCCGCATGCACCAGCACCTCGGCCTTCGGATACGCGCGGTGAATCGCATCGGCGGCCTGGTCGCTGATGCCGTGGGCGACTGACAAGGTCAATTCCCCGGGCAATTCCAAGTGCAACTGCACGAACCAATGGTTGCCGGAGATCCGCGTGCGCAGGTCATGGGCACCGACCACGCCGGGCACGGCGCATGCCAGTTCCAGCATGTGCTGGCTGACGTCCGGTGGCAGTTCTTCATCCATCAGCACCGCGAAGCTTTCCCGGGCGATCTGCACCGCGCTCCACAGAATGTAGAGGGCGATGCCCAGGCCGAACCAGGCGTCGAGTTGATACCAACCGAACCCGGCCAGGACCAGCGCGACCAGGATGCTGCCATTGAGCAACAAGTCCGAACGGTAATGCAGCGAGTCGGCGCGCACCGCGTTGGAGCCGGTGGCGCGCACGACCCGATGCTGCAACGCCAGCAGCGCCACGGTCAGCACCAGGGAAAACACGATCACGCCGACGCTGAGCCAGGGCGCGTCCACCGGCACTGGATTTTTCAAGCGCTCGAAGGCCTGCAAGGCAATCAGCACCGCACTGCCGCCGATAAACAGCGCCTGGGCCATGCCCGCCAAGGACTCGGCCTTGCCATGCCCGTAGCGGTGATCGTCGTCGGCAGGGCGCAGCGCGTAATGCACCGCCAACAGATTGAGCAACGAAGTGACGCCGTCCAGCGCCGAGTCTGTCAGGCCGGCGAGCATGCTCACCGAACCGCTGAACCACCAGGCCAGTGCCTTGGCGGCCACCAGGATAAGCGCCACGGCCACCGACGCCCGGGTGGCCAGGCGTAGCAGGCGAGCGTGTTCGGTACCAGTGGTCATGACGCGATCATCCTTGGGCAGCTTCAAGCGGCGGGCTTGAGGCCGAGGGCGGCCAGTTGCTGGGCGTTGCCCTTGTGCTGGATCAGGCGTGGATCGTCCAGCGGGAAGCTGCGGCCCAGCTCGCTTTCAAGGATGGCTTGCAGCTTGTGATTGTTGACCGTGCCGTCGGGGTTGATGGCTGGCTTGAGTTTTTCCGGGTCGATCTGGACGCTCTTGCCCGGTTCGAAATAAATCGCGCCGGTGGCGAAGTCCACGGCAAAGGCGATCAGGCCGGGGATGATGTAGAACAACAGGCCGACGGCGTCGAGCGCGGCGATGGCCGGGTCGATCTTGCCTTCGATCTGGCCGCGACGGTCCGGGTAGAAGATCGAGCCACAGGCGCTGATCTGGGTCAGCAGGGTGGCGACCAGGACGCCGCCGATCACGCGAAAGGGAATACGCATAGCAATCTCCTGAGCAGGTATGGGCGTTGCTGGTTGGAGTCCAGACCACGCTAAACAGTTCGCCGTTATACTCGGCCCTCTGTTTTGGAGCCAGCATGATTTCCTTGCCGATTGATGAAGTTTTACCCGCGCTGCGCCAAGCCCTGGCCAAGCGCCACGAAGCGGTGCTCGAAGCGCCCCCTGGCGCTGGTAAAACCACCCGTGTTCCCTTGGCCCTGTTGAACGAGTCCTGGCTGGCCGGGCAGACCATCCTCATGCTCGAACCCCGACGCCTGGCGGCACGGGCGGCGGCCGAGCGGCTGGCCAGCGAACTCGGGGAAAAGGTCGGCGAAACCGTCGGCTACCGGATTCGCCTCGACAGCAAGGTCGGCCCCAAGACCCGCATTGAAGTGGTCACCGAAGGCATCCTCACCCGTCGCCTGCAGGATGACCCTGCCCTGGAAGGCGTTGGCCTGCTGATTTTCGATGAATTCCACGAGCGCAGCCTCGACGCCGACCTGGCCCTGGCCTTGAGCCTCAATGGCCGTGAGCTGTTTCGCGAAGAACAGCCGCTGAAGATCCTGTTGATGTCCGCGACATTGGAGGGCGAGCGGCTGGCAGGATTGCTGGACGACGCGCCGATCCTGCGCAGCGAAGGGCGCATGTTCCCGGTGGCGGTGCGCTGGGGCCGGCCATTCCAGCCTGGGGAATTTATTGAGCCGCGACTGGTGCAGACCGTGCTCGAGGCGCTGCGCGATGAAACCGGTAGCGTGCTGGTATTCCTGCCTGGGCAAGCGGAAATCCGTCGCGTTCATCAACAATTGGCCGATGCCCTCGGCGACGGCGGCAACGTGTTGCTGTGCCCGTTGCACGGCGAGCTGGACCTGGCCGCCCAGCGCGCCGCCATCGATCCGGCGCCGCCCGGCCAACGCAAAGTGGTGCTGGCCACCAACATCGCCGAGACCAGCCTGACCATCAATGGCGTGCGGGTGGTGGTAGATGCCGGGCTCGCCCGCGTACCGCGATTCGACCCGGGCAGCGGCATGACCCGCCTTGACACCCAGCGCATCTCCCGGGCCAGCGCGACCCAGCGGGCCGGTCGAGCCGGGCGTCTGGAACCAGGGGTGTGCTATCGGTTGTGGTCCGAAGACCAGCACGAACAATTGGCCGCCTATGGCAGCGCCGAGATCCTGTCGGCTGACCTGGCCGGTTTGGCCCTGCAATTGGGGCGTTGGGGCGTGACGCCGCAGCAGTTGGTGTGGCTCGACGTTCCGCCGACCGCCGCGTATGCCCAGGCCCAGGATCTGCTGCAACGTCTCGGCGCACTCGATGGCGGCCAACTGACCCGCCACGGCCAGGCCATGGCCGAGCTGCCGGCCCATCCACGAATCGCCCATCTGCTGCTCCGCGGCCAGGTGTTGGGGTTGGCGGACATGGCTTGCAACGTGGCGGCGCTGCTTGGCGAGCGCGACATCCTGCGCGGCGCCGGGGCAGATCTGCACAGCCGTCTGGTCTTGTTGTCCGGCGAGGAACGCGCGGCACGCGGCGCCCAGGGTGGCGTGCAGCGGGCGCGGCAATTGGCCCGGCAATATCGCGGCTATCTAAGGGGCAAGGCCGAGGAAGCCGTCGCCGATCCCGATCATCCACGCTGGCTCGGTGCATTGTTGGCGTTGGCCTATCCGGATCGTGTCGCCCAGCAACGGCGCCCTGGCGGCGCGGAATATCGCCTGGCCAACGGTCGCGCGGCATTGTTCGCCGAGGCGGACAGCCTGATGAAACAAGCGTGGCTGGTGATCGCCGAGCTGGGCAGTCGCCAGGGCCAGCGGGAAGAGCGGATTTACCTGGCGACGGATTTCGACCCGGCGCTGTTCGATTCAGTGCTGGCCGAACAGGTGCATACGGTCGACCAACTGGATTGGGACGAGCGCGAAGGCGTGCTGCGGGCCGAGCGCCAGCGCAAGGTCGGCGAACTGGTGCTCAGCCGCGAACCATTGACCGGGCTGGATGAAGCGGCCCGCAGCCTGGCACTGGTCAACCTGGTGCGGCGCAAGGGCCTGGAGCTGCTGCCGTGGACGCCGGAGTTGCGGCAATGGCAGGCGCGGGTGGGGCTGTTGCGCCGGCTCGACCTGGAGGCCAAGGGCGAAAGCGAATGGCCGGACGTCAGCGACGCGGCGTTGCTGGGCAGTCTCGAAGATTGGCTGATGCCGTACCTGGGGCGGGTGTCACGGCTCAGTCATTTCGCTAACCTGGACCTGTCGAGCATCGTCCATAACCGGTTGCCCTGGCCGTTGCCACAACGCCTGGACGAACAGGCGCCCCATCACTTGAGCGTGCCTTCGGGGTCGTCGATTCGCCTGGATTACAGCGAGCATCCACCGATCCTCGCCGTGCGCTTGCAGGAACTCTTCGGCCTGGCCGACACCCCGCGCATCGCCGGGGGCCGTCAGGTGGTCAAGTTGCACCTGCTTTCACCGGCGCGTCGGCCAGTGCAGGTGACTCAGGATCTGGCGAACTTCTGGCGCAGCACCTACGCCGAGGTGAAGAAGGACCTCAAGGGGCGCTATCCCAAGCATTACTGGCCGGATGATCCGCTGGTGGCGGAGGCGACGGCGCGGGTCAAGCCGCGTAAGTAACCTGATCCCACCGCAGGCCCACTGTGGGAGCGAGCTTGC
>NZ_JAOSHO010000452.1 GCF_025917275.1 Pseudomonas agronomica
TGTGGGAGCGAGCTTGCTCGCGATGAGGCCAGTGCAGCCACCTCAAGACTTGGCGGGATACTCCCGATGCATCTGCGCAAGCAACGCATCCTTGTCCTGCCACAACTGGTTGATCCAACCCTGGAACTCCAGGCGATAGTCCCCGTCCTGGTCGTAGCTCTTGCCGATGAACTGCGGCGGTATCTTCAGCTCCTGGAAATGCACCACCACCTCGCCAACGTTGCCGCAGAGCAAATCCCAGTACCCCGGGCGACCGCCCGGATAATGGATGGTCACGTTGATGATCGACTCCAGTTGCTCACCCATCGCATCAAGCACGAATGCGATGCCGCCGGCCTTGGGCTTGAGCAAGTAGCGAAACGGTGACTGTTGCTGGGCATGCTTGCCTTCGGTAAAGCGCGTGCCCTCGACGAAATTGAAGATGCCCACCGGGTTGTTGCGGAACTTCGCACAGGTCTTGCGGGTGGTTTCCAGGTCCTTGCCTTTCTTCTCCGGGTGCTTTTCCAGGTAAGCCTTGGAGTAGCGCTTCATGAACGGGAAGCCCAGCGCCCACCAGGCCAGGCCGATCACCGGCACCCAGATCAGCTCTTGCTTGAGGAAGAACTTCAACGGGCGGATGCGTCGGTTCAGCACGTACTGCAACACCATGATGTCGACCCAGCTCTGGTGATTGCTGGTGACCAGATACGAATGCTGGTAATCGAGGCCGTCCAAGCCGCTTAGATGCCAGCGGGTAGGGCGCACCAGGTTCATCCACGCCTTGTTGTTGCTGATCCAGGCTTCGTGGATATGGCTCATCAGCCAGTCGGTGAAGCGCTGGGCGGCGGGGAAGGGCAGCAGCAGTTTGAAAATCGCCACGATGAACAGCGGTGTGCAGCAGGCGATGGTATTGAGCGCCAACAGCAGCGAGGCAATGACGCCGCGCAAGGGGACGGGCAGGAAATCCAGCATTGATCAAATATCCATGGGTCGGTTGGCGGCCTGGATCGCGGTCAGGGCGATGGTGTACACGATGTCGTCGACCTGGGCGCCGCGCGGCAAGTCGTTGACCGGCTTGCGCAGGCCTTGCAGCATTGGCCCGAGGCTGACGCAATCGGCGCTGCGTTGTACGGCTTTGTGGGTGGTGTTGCCGGTGTTCAGGTCCGGGAAGATGAACACCGTGGCCCGGCCCGCCACTTGGCTGTTGGGGGCCAGTTGCCGGGCCACGGTTTCGTTGGCGGCGGCGTCATATTGCAACGGGCCGTCGATCAACAAGCCATGTTGTGCCTCGTGGGCCAGCAGGGTGGCTTCGCGGACTTTTTCCACTTCTTCGCCACTGGCCGACTCGCCGCTGGAATAGCTGAGCATCGCCACCCGCGGCGTAATGCCGAACGCCGCCGCCGAGTCGGCGCTTTGCAGGGCAATTTCCGCCAGCTCCGCTGCGCTCGGGTGCGGGTTCATCACGCAGTCGCCGTAGACCAGGACTTCTTCGGGAAACAGCATGAAAAACACCGAAGACACCAATGAGCAGCCCGGCGCGGTCTTGATCAGTTGCAAGGCCGGGCGGATGGTGTTGGCAGTGGAGTGGATGACACCCGAGACGAGCCCGTCCACTTCATCCAACGCCAGCATCATCGTGCCGATCACCACGGTATCTTCCAATTGCTGCTCAGCCATGGGGGCGTTCAGGCTTTTGCTCTTGCGCAGCCGCACCATGGGCTCGACGTAACGTTCGCGAATTACGTCCGGGTCGAGAATCTCCAGCCCCGGCGGCAATTCGATGCCTTGGGCGCGGGCCACCGCTTCGACCTCTGCCGGTTTGGCCAGCAATACGCAGCGGGCGATGCCCCGGGCCTGGCAAATGGCGGCGGCCTGGACGGTCAACGGCTCGCTGCCTTCGGGCAACACGATGCGTTTGTTGGCGGACTGGGCACGCTGGATCAATTGATAGCGGAACACCGCGGGTGACAGGCGCATCTCCCGCGGCGTGCCGCAGCGCTGGTGCAGCCATTTGGCGTCCAGGTGACTGGCGACGAAATCGGTGATGATCTCCGCGCGTTCGCGGTCATCGATCGGGATTTCCTTGTTCAGGCCGTGGAGCAGGTTGGCGGTGTCATAGGAGCCGGTGCTCACTGACAGCACCGGCAAGCCCGCCTGCAAGGCGCCACGGCACAGCTCCATGATGCGCGGATCGGGCAGGGTGTCGCTGGTCAACAACAGGCCGGCCAGCGGCACGCCATTGATCGCCGCCAGGCTCACGGCCAGGATGATGTCGTCGCGATCCCCGGGCGTTACCACCAGTACGCCGGGCTTGAGCAGCTCCACCGTGTTACGCATGGTGCGGGCGCAAATGATGATGTTGCTCATGCGCCGGGTTTCGTAGTCACCAGCGTTAAGCACTTGCGCGCCCATCAGGTCCGCGACGTCGCGGGTGCGCGGGGCGTTGAGTTCGGGGCGGAACGGGATGCAGCCGAGCAGGCGGAAGTCGCCGCTGCGCAGCAACGGCGAGTGCTCCTTGAGCCGGGCGGTGAACGCCTCCATGCTCTCGTCGGTACGGACCTTGTTCAGGATCACGCCGAGGACTTTCGGGTCCTTTGGTCCGCCGAACAGCTGCGCCTGCAACTCAACGCGACCGGACAGCTCCGTCAGCACTTCGTTTTCCGGCGCCGACACCAGGATCACTTCGGCGTCCAGGCTCTTGGCCAGGTGCAGGTTGACCCGTGCGGCATAACTGGCGCTGCGGGTCGGGACCATGCCTTCGACGACCAGCACGTCCTTGCCGATGGCGGCCTGCTGGTAGAGGGTGATGATTTCTTCCAGCAATTCGTCGAGCTGGCCATCGCCGAGCATGCGCTCCACGTGGGCCAGGCCCAGCGGCTGCGGCGGTTTGAGGCCATGGGTACGCGCCACCAGTTCGGTGGAGCGTTCCGGGCCGGTATCGCCCGGGTGAGGCTGGGCGATGGGTTTGAAGAAGCCGACTTTCAGCCCGGCCCGTTCAAGGGTACGCACCAGCCCGAGGCTGATGGAGGTCAGGCCCACACCAAAATCGGTGGGTGCGATAAAAAAAGTTTGCATGCGGATTCTCTAAGGGTGCATGACAAGTGTCCTGTGTTTGTGCAACAGGACACCAGGGCGCGACCTATGGCTGGTCGTCTACCCACAATTCAGTCGCCAAGGTTATCGCTAACCGGGCCCTGAGCGCACCAGCCACAATCAAAGGGCTGGCCTAATTTTTCAATACGTTGCGCAGGGTCCAGCACCCAGGCCCGGGACTGCCACGGTGGCTGGTGGCGCAGATGCTGGGTGTGGCCGCAGGACAGCTCGGCCACCCAGTGCCCATCTTCATCCTGATGAAAACCCGTGACCGTCGGTCTGTTCGCGCTAGCCCGTTTGTCCGGGTTCTGTTCGCTTTCGGGCAAATCCTTGTTTAGACTTGTCCGTTCTTCATTCTTATGCAAAAGGTCTCGCCCCATGCTGATCGCCGCCAATAAGGCTGTCTCCATCGACTATACCCTGACCAACGACGCTGGTGAGGTCATCGACAGCTCTGCCGGCGGCGCTCCGCTGGTCTACCTGCATGGTGCAGGCAACATCATCCAGGGCCTGGAAAAAGCCCTGGAAGGCAAAACCACCGGTGACGAGCTGACTGTGGCTGTCGAGCCGGAAGACGCCTATGGCGAGTACTCCGCTGAACTGGTCAGCACCTTGAGCCGCAGCATGTTCGAAGGTGTGGATGAGCTGGAAGTGGGCATGCAGTTCCACGCTTCTGCCCCCGATGGCCAGATGCAGATCGTGACCATCCGCGACCTGGACGGCGACGACGTGACCGTTGACGGCAACCACCCGCTGGCCGGCCAACGCTTGAACTTCCAGGTCAAGATCGTCGACATCCGTGATGCCAGCCAGGAAGAAATCGCCCATGGTCACGTCCATGGCGAAGGCGGCCATCACCACTGATTTCTGCGCTACGCTCAGGTAACCAGTGAACTGGAAAGGCGCCGTACAGCGCCTTTTTAGTCACTTGCTGT
>NZ_JAOSHO010000453.1 GCF_025917275.1 Pseudomonas agronomica
TTCGCGGGCAAGCCCGCTCCCACATGAATTTTTTGCCGCACGCAGAGACAGCGCTGTCTCTGCAAAAGCAGCGCAACGGGGTTCAATAGCGATTTTCCCCACGCAATGGCTCTATCTCGCCACAAGAAGCGTTTCAGCAGGCGGCGCAAGGATAATGTCCTGTTACAAATAGAGAAAGTGCTTTTGCTGACATGGATCATCTCGGATTCGGTAACAGTGTGCCCAGCCTCACGCAGCCACGATAAACGCCATACTTCCACCCAACGGGCACCTCGGCTAAGGTGCGCGGCTTTAGACTTCTTCATGCAAAGGCCCGCCATGACCGAACCGAACAACAACCCGCTGCACGGCGTGACGCTGGAGCAGATCCTCAACGCCCTGGTGCAACACTACGAGTGGTCGGGCCTGGCCGAACGCATTGATATCCGTTGTTTCAAAAGCGATCCGAGCATCAAGTCGAGCCTGACGTTCCTGCGCAAGACGCCGTGGGCGCGGGAAAAAGTCGAGCGCCTGTACATCAAGCTGATGCGCACCAAGCGGCCCCTCTGAACCGTGGACGTGCGAACCGGTTTCGTGTCGATGCTGGCGTTGCTCGGCTGGGTTGGGTTGAGCGTCCAGCTTTACCTGATCCTGCTGGGTCGCTGGGAGTTGGGCGCGAGCCTGTTGGGTGGCCTGGTCAATTTCTTCAGTTTTTTCACGGTGCTGACCAATACCCTCGCCGCCGTGGTATTGACGTGGGAAGTAACCCACCGTGAATCAGCCGTCCGGCGCTGGTTCCTGCTGCCTGCGGTACGCAGCGGCATCGCGGTGAGCATCGCCCTGGTCGGCCTGGCCTATAACCTGCTGCTGCGTCATCTCTGGCAACCGGAAGGCTGGCAGTTTATCGCCGATGAATTGCTGCACGACGTCATGCCTATGCTGTTCATCATCTATTGGGGGCTGTGGGTGCCTAAAGGCACGTTGCGCCTGGGCCATATCGGGCTGTGGATGATTTATCCGCTGGTGTACTTCGCCTACATCCTGCTAAGGGGAGATTTGCTGGCGGCCTACCCCTACCCTTTCATCGACGTGGCGAGCCTGGGTTATCCACAGGTGTTCATCAATGCCGGGGGGATATTGGCGGGGTTCGTCGGGATTGCGCTAGGGGTGGTGGGGTTGGATCGGTGGTTGGGACGATCAAACTGAGATCAGGTGAGCTTGGGGAGCTGCGTAGGAGCTGCCGAGTGCAACGAGGCTGCGATCTTTTCCAAGACACTTGAATCGCAAGCGAAAGATCAAGATCAAGATCAAAATCAAAAGATCGCAGGCTCCGCCAGCTCCTACAGGGCTCGGAGCGAGCTCCGTCGCCACGGGGGATGTATTCAGCGTTTTGCCGGCAACATCCACACCAACCCACTCGCCTTCGCCCGCTCATGACACAACGCCAAGACCCCGCGCCGTTCATCATTGTCCATCCGGCTCCAACGGGTGATTTCCGCCACGGTGCGCTGGCAACCGGTGCAGGTATCGTCATCATCCAGCGCACAAATATTCACGCAGGGCGAAGGAACCGGGCGTTCAGGCGCGTTCATTGTTCCTGCTCGACCAGGTCGCGAGCGTAGCGCTGGGCGTTGTGCACATAATGCGCCGCACTGGCCTCGAGCATTTTCTTCTGGGCCTCGGTCAGTTCCCTCACGATCTTGCCCGGCGAGCCCATCACCAGCGAACCATCGGGGATCTCCTTGCCTTCACCGATCAGCGAATTGGCGCCGATGATGCAGTTCCTGCCAATCTTCGCGCCGTTGAGAATCACCGCGTTGATGCCGATCAGGCTGTAGTCCCCCACCGTGCAGCCGTGGAGCATGGCGTTGTGGCCGATGGTCACGCCGGTGCCGATGGTCAGCGGATAGCCCATGTCGGTGTGCATCACAGTGCCGTCTTGCACATTGCTGTCCTTGCCGATCAGGATCAGTTCGTTGTCGCCCCGCAACACAGCGTTGAACCAGACGTTGGCGCCCTCTTCGAGGCGGACCTTGCCCACCAGCGTAGCGTTGGGCGCGACCCAGCTGTGCGGGTGGGTTTCGACACGGGCATCGCCCAGGCGGTATTTCATGGGAGTCCTCGGGGCTTCAAGTATTGATGAAAGTCTTGGGCGGCGTGTGCAGGTCGATATCGGCGTCATACAAGAGATTGACCAGCTCCACGATCATGATCGCCGTCAGGCCCCAGATCTTGTACCCCTCGAAACGGTAGCTGGGCACGTACCAGCTGCGGCCCTGGTAATCGATGCGGTGGGTGTGCTCGCGTGGATCCTTGCGGAAAAACTCCAGCGGCACACTGAACACCGCGGCGATCTCGGCGTCGTTGGCCTGGTATTCGACGAAATCCGGAATCACACCGACATAAGGCGTGACCTTGATGCCATGCAGCGAAATCAGCGGGCTGAGCGGGCCGATCACTTCCACCAGTCCTGGAGGCAGGCCGATTTCCTCCTCGGCTTCGCGCAGGGCGGTGAAGATCAGGTCGGGGTCTTCCGGGTCACGGCGCCCACCGGGGAACGCCACTTCGCCACCGTGGGTCGAGAGCCCACTGGCGCGCAAGGTCAGTACCAGCTCCGGTTCGTCACTGCGAGTGATCGGCACCAGCACCGCGGCTTCGGGGAAACGTCGGTCAGCCTGCAGGTCGTGCGGGGTATGGTTGCTTACTCGATGCAGTAGCTCGTCCAGCATGAGACTTCTCGATTTATTCGCTACCTTGCATCATGCACCAATCATTCAAGCGGCCCAACCCCCGCACCGCGTCATGTCGCGAAACGACAACTTGCCGATACCCGCCCGTACACGCCAAGATAGGCGCAGCCTTCAGGAATCCCAGCATGAAATTCTGCAGCCAGTGCGGTAACCCGGTAACCCAGCGCATACCCGAGGGCGACTCGCGACTGCGCTTTGTCTGCGACACCTGCCACACCATCCATTACCAGAACCCCAATATCGTTGCCGGATGTTTACCGACCTGGGGCAGTAAAGTCCTGTTGTGCCGGCGCGCCATCGAGCCACGGCGCGGTTATTGGACGTTGCCGGCAGGCTTCATGGAAAACGGTGAAACCGTCGAGCAGGCCGCCGTGCGTGAAACCGCCGAAGAAGCCTGCGCCCGGGTGCGCAACCTGAGTATCTATACGCTGATCGACGTACCGCACATCAGCCAGGTGCATGTATTCTTCCGCGCCGAACTGATGGACCTGGACTTCGCCGCCGGGCCCGAGAGCCTGGAAGTGCAGCTGTTCGAAGAGGCGGACATTCCCTGGGACGAGCTGGCTTTCCGCACCGTGGGCCGTACCCTGGAATACTTCTACGCTGACCGGCGGGATGAGGATTACCCGGTACGATCCGAGTCGATACCGCCGCTGGCTCAGCCTGCCAATAGTTAAAATCCAATATAGCCGCGACACCTCTAGGGATATCGTTTCAATGCGCTGGTTGCTCGTCCTGTTCTGCTTGTCGTTTACCGCTGTGTCCCAAGCCGCTGCCGTGGGAACCTACAACGGCAAGGTCATCGAAAAAGTCCTGGTGCTCAAGTCCGCCCATCAATTGCAACTGGTCAACGACGGCAAGCCCCTCAAGACCTATCGCATCTCCCTGGGCAAGGGCGCCAAGAAAGGCCCCAAGCTGATCGAGGGCGACAAGCGCACCCCCGAAGGTTTCTACTGGATCGACTGGCGCAAGGTCAGCGACCGGTTCTACCTGTCGATGCACATTTCCTACCCCAACATCGCCGACGCCGCCCGCGCGCGCCGCGAAGGCGTGGAGCCGGGGGGCATGATCATGATCCACGGCACCCCCGATACGGAAGAAAACCCCGAACAGTTGTTCCATACCCTGGATTGGACCGACGGCTGCATCGCCATGCGCAATGTGGACATGCGTGAGGTTTGGAACCTGGTACCGGATGGGACGATGATCGAGATTCGGCCGTAGCACCATTTCTTGCGGCGGCTGAGTTGCGCTC
>NZ_JAOSHO010000454.1 GCF_025917275.1 Pseudomonas agronomica
AAGGTTCCGCAGTGCGTTCAGAACCCGCGATGGCGCTTGAGGTGTTCGTTGATCTTCGCCGCCGGCACTTTCTGCAAACTGCACAGCAGGTCGTGGGACAACTCCCGCAACCCATGCTTCTGGCGCAATTGCGCAGCAAGGTGCGCGGTAAGGTTGGCGGCCATTTCGGCGTCGGCCATGGCCCGGTGAGCCTGGCCGGTGTGGGGCAGGCCAGCGAAGGCGTTGAGCGTGCCGAGCTTGTGGTTCGGCGCCGATGGCATCAACCGTCGGGCCAGCAACAACGAACAGGCGAAGTTCTGCAGGCGGGTGCGCTTGATGCGCCCCAGTTCGAAGTCCCAGAACTTCTGGTCGAACGCGGCGTTATGCGCCAGCAGCGGCGTGATGCCGACAAACTCGTTGACCTCGTTCATCACTTTTTCCGCCGGGGGAGCGCTGCGCAGCATGGCGTTGCTGATGCCGGTGAGCTGTTCGATAAAGGCCGGCACGCGAACGCCGGCGTTCATCAGGCTCTGGTAACGGTCGACGATCCGGCCCTGTTCAAGGATCACCACGGCGATTTCCGTGGCCCGGCAACTGCTGCTCGGGGTGATGCCGGTGGTTTCAAAGTCGATGACTGCGATGCGTTCCAAACCTGTGGGGCTCCTTGGAGATCAATTCTTGAGCAGCAACGCGCCGTCGATGGGCACGTAGCGGCTGGCGGCGCGGATCAGCGAGTTGGCGGTCAACCCTGGCACGCCATAGGCCACCGCCTGCACGCCGTGCTTGCTGATGATGCGTTCGAGCAGCATGTCGAAATCACCGTCGCCGGAGGCCAACACCACTTCATCGACATGGTCGGCGGCGTCCATGATGTCGAGCGTGATGCCCACGTCCCAGTCGCCCTTGGCCGAACCGTCGCTGCGCTGGATATAAGGCTTGAGCTTCACGGTGAAGCCCAGGTTGCGCAGGATCTGCTGGAACTGTTGCTGCTTGCTGTCGCCGCGATCGATCGCGTAGGCATAGGCCTCGACGATCTGGCCCTGTTTGCTGACATCAGCCCACAGCGCCGCGTAGTTGAAATGGCAGCCATAGGCTTGGCGCACGGTGTAGTAGAGGTTCTGGACATCGGCGAACACTGCGATTTTTTTCACCGCGTTTCCTCATGAATGCACGCGCGCGCAGGCCACCCGGCCCGAAAAGTCGCCCAGTATGCCAGCCTCTAGGAATGTTCCGCGAATAATCGGCCCGAGGCGCCCGGGCGCCTCGGACGAATGGCAGGTCAGACGAACGAGTCGTCATCGCCGAAGAAGGACGAATCGTCGCTGTAGTCCGCGTCGCTGAAACCGCCTGGGTCATTGTCGTAGGTCCCGCTGTCGGCAACGCGCTGGTCATCGTCCCAGCCGTTGTCGCTGCTGTTGGCCGTGTCGTTGACGGGCTGGGCCGGTTCTTCCTTGAGGATCTCGACGATTTCCTGAGGCTGATTGCTGTGGAACAGGCTGCTGATGCCCTGGGCCAGCATCACGCCACCGGCCACGCCCGCCGCGGTTTTCAAGGCGCCACCGAGGAAGCTGCTGGCCGCCGGAGCCTGCTGTTGCGGCGCACCATAGTTGCCGGGCGAGGCAGCGAAACCTTGCTGGGCCGGCGCATTGAACGACGGCCGTCCCGGTTCGCGCCAGCCACCACCGCTGGGGGCCGGTGTGCCCGCAGGACGGGAATCGCGGCTGCTGCCGCCACCGAATATGCTCGAAAGAAAACCACCGCCGCCGCTGGGCACCGACCCCTGGTTGCGGGTCTGCTGCAGCTCGGCTTGCAATTGCTCGACCTGCTGGGCGAGTTGCTTGTTCTGCTCGTCCAGTCGTTTGATCGCCGCCTCTTGCACCAGGATCGCCTGGGCCATGAAATAGCCCGCCGCAGGCTGGTTGGCCAAATGCTCCTTGATCCGCGCCTCAGCCTGGGCGTCGCGCGGGGCTGAATCCTTTTCGGCCTGTTGCAGCCGTGAAAACAGTCCATCGATCAGGGTTTGTTCTTCGCTGTTCATGGCGACCTCATCAGATTGCCGGATAAAAAACCAAGCCGGTCCGCAAAAGACCGGTGCCCCTCAGTAATGGGGTCCACCAGCAACCTTTCAATGGTCTTTACCTGATGTTTACGTTTGTTTCTGCGGTCACCTGATGGGTAAAGTGTCGGACCGCTTTTTTGAACTGCGATACCGACCCATGAATCCGTTAGAAGTACTGCGTGACTCCTTGTATTTTTTCAAGCGCCATCTGGGCCGCATCGCCCAGTTGTGCCTGCCGCTGGTGATCGTCGAAGCGGTGCTGCAACAAGGGGTGGACAACGCCTTCGGGGCGGATGGCTTTTCCGGCTACAGCGTGATCGTCGGTCTGTTGGTGTACCCGTTGTATACCGCAGCGTTGATTCTGTTTCTCGACGCTCGCAGTCGTGGCGAAGCCCCGCGGGCGCGCGACCTGCTCGCGGCCGCCCTGCTCCAATGGCCACGCTTCGCCTTGCTGACCGCCCTCAATACGCTGCTGATCCTGATTGGCATTTCGTTGTACTTCCTGCCGGGGCTGTGGCTGATGGTGGTCCTGGCCTTCGGTGAATACCTGTTGGTACTCAAAGGCATGTCGCCACTGGCCGCCATGAAGGAAAGCGCACGCTTGAGCCGCGGTCATTTCTGGCGAATCCTGCTGTGTATCCTTGCCGTGATGGTCCCGCTGTGGCTGCTCAAGGGCGCCAGCGTCTCGGTGTACCCTGCGCCGCAGAACCCCTTGATCAGCCTGCTGATCGATAGCATCCACAGCTTCCTGCAACTGTTCACTACGGTGGTGCTGTTCCGCATGTTCATGTTGATTGCCGAAAAGCCCGAGCCATGACCCGTCTGCTGCGATACACCGTACTGGGCCTGTTGTTGATCGTCGGCCTCGGTGTCTTCTCGATCTATGGGCTGACCTGGCGGCCCCAGGCCCGGGAAGCGCTGCCGGTCAGTTGCGCCGCGAACGCCGCGCCGCTGATGCCCGGCCAGGCCTTGAAGGTGATGACCTGGAACGTGCAGTTCCTGGCCGGCAAGCGCTACGTGTTCTGGCACGACCTGGCCCAGGGCGACGATGAAAGCCCGACCCTGGAAGACATGGCCTTCAGCCTCGACGAAGTGGCGCGGGTCATTCGCGACGAGCAACCGGACGTGGTGTTGCTCCAGGAGCTGGACAACGGCGCCAAGCCCAGCCATTACCAGGAACAACTCAAGCTGCTGCAGGAACGCCTGGCCGACCTCTACCCGTGCGGCACCAGCGCCTTCGACTGGAAAGCCGATTTCATCCCCAGCCCACGGATCTTTGGCAGCGTCGGCCGGCAGCTGGCGACGCTGAGTCGCTACCGCATCGACCATGCCGAGCGGGTGCAGTTGCCCGTGGCGGATGGGAATTTCATCAGCCGTCAATTCCAGCCGAAAAACGCCTTGCTGGTGAGTTACCTGTCCCTGAACGGCGGCGGGCAACTGGCGGTGCTCAATACGCACCTGGAGCGGGCGGCTCAGCCGGACGACACCGCGCAAAAACAGATCGATGCCGTGGCCAAGGCTTTGGACACGCTCGAATCCGCCGGCACGTCCTGGCTGATCGGTGGCGATTTCAATTTGTTGCCCCTGGGCCAGTACCGGCGCCTGCCGGCGGAACAGCGCTCGCCCTACTCCGCCGACAGCGAGCTGCATCTGTTGTGGGACAAATACCCGATGATCCCGACCAACAACGAGGCCAGCGGCATTGACCGCGAACACTGGCTGACCCACTACCCCAACGACCCCGGCCTCAACGGCCCCGACCGCACCGTCGACTACCTGTTCTACAGCCCGCGCCTCAAGCGGGTCGAAGCCCAGGTCCGGCAGGACGACACGTTGCGCATCTCCGATCATTTGCCGGTTATTGCGCGGTTTTTGTTGCCGGCGATGCCTTAGTCAGACTCGCCTTGCCCACTGTGGGAGCGAGCTTGC
>NZ_JAOSHO010000455.1 GCF_025917275.1 Pseudomonas agronomica
ACGCAGCTCCTACGCAGCTCGCGGCTTCTACGGGGCTTCTACAGGGTTTGGCCCAGCAAGTGACTCATCGCAATCTTCAACTTCATCGGCCGCACCGGCTTGTGCATCAGCGTGTGGCCGAGCTCGCGGATCTGCTGCTTGAGTTCGTTGCTGTAGTTGGCGGTGATCATCATCGCGGGAATCGGTGAGGTTCGGCAGGCGTTGATCCGCGCCACGGCATCGACGCCGTTCTGGTCGTGATCCAGGTGGTAGTCGGCAATCAACAGGTCCGCGTCGGCACGATAATCGTCCACCTGCCGCGCGAGGTCCTGTTCCGACAATGCCGTCACCACCCGGCAGCCCCAACCCTCCAGCAAAGTACGCATGCCGGCGCAGATCGCCGCATCGTTATCCAGCACCCAGACCCGCGCCCCGCGCAGCCGTTCGAGCATCGGCTCGCTCATGTCCAGGCATGGCAGCGGTTTGGGCGCAGTGGCGCTAAGGGGGACTTCGATGGCAAATACCGAGCCTTTGCCCGGCCATGAGCGAACCTGGATCCGATGCCCGAGGATCCCGGCGATTTTCTCGACAATCGCCAACCCCAGGCCCAAGCCTCGGTCCTGATCCGGCCGCTGGACGTCGCCGCGCTTGAATTCCTGGAAAATCTCCTCCAGGCGATCCTGGGCGATGCCGATGCCGGAATCCCACACTTCAATCGACACCCGATTGCCCTGGCGCCGGCACCCCAGCAGCACCCGTCCGTCCGGGGTATAGCGCAGCGCGTTGCTCAGCAGGTTGCGCAGGATCCGCGCCAACAGTTGGATGTCGCTGCGCACCAGCACAGAGCAAGGTACAAATCGCAACTCAAGGCCCTCGCTGCGCGCCACTTGGCGATATTCGGCTGCCAGGTTGTCGAGCAATTCGCACAAGGCGAACGGCGCGACGTCAGCCTTGATCACGCCGGCATCGAGCTTGGATATATCCACCAGGGTGCCCAAGAGGTTTTCCACGTCCTGCAGCGAATTGCTCACGTTGCGCACCAAGTGCGCGTTCGCCACCGGCTCGCGGCGTTCGAGCAAGGCGCTGGTGAACAGCCGCGCCGCGTTCAAGGGTTGCAGCAGGTCATGGCTGACCGCCGCGAGGAATTTGGTTTTCGACAGGTTGGCCCGCTCAGCCTCGCGCTTGGCTTCGCGCAGGCGCAGTTCCACCCGGCTGCGCTCGTCGATTTCGCGCAGCAACTGGTCGTTGAGGGTGGTCAGTTCGGCGGTGCGCTCCTGCACCCGCTGCTCCAGGTTCTGATAGGCCTGGTGCAACGCCTCGGCGGTGCGACGGCGCTCGGTGATGTCGCGGATCAGCACGAAGATGCCCACCACCTCGCCGTTGGCCAGCACGTTGGGCACATAGGAGCGCAGCATGTAGCGCTCCTGGTTGTTGATGTTGGTCTCGGCGAATTCGAACGTCACGCTCTCGCCGGCCAACGCCCGGGCCACGTAGGCCTCCAGGCGCTGGTAATGCTGTTCGCTGTGGGCTTCGCGCAGGCTCTGGCCGAGCATCACGCCGCGGGGCCAGCAATACCATTGCTCGTAGACCTTGTTGGTGAACTCATAGACCAGGTCGGCATTGAGGTAGGCGATCAGCGCCGGCACGTGGTCGGTGATCAGGCGGATCCAGCGCTCGCTTTCGCTCAATGCCTCGGCGTGCTGGTAGCGCTCGGTGATGTCGGTGAAGGTGTTGACGTAGCCGCCAGTAGGCAGCGGATGGGTGCGGATCTCCAGGACCCGGCCATCAGAGAGGCGCTGCTCGCATTCCTGGATCAGCCGGCCATTGCCATCGCGACTGGCCGGTGTCAGCAGTTGCAATTCACTGTCGCCAATCACCTCGTTGAACGGCCGATGGGCCGCCACCGGCGCCAGGCCGCTGAGTTCCAGGAAACGCCGGTTCCACAGTTCCAGCACGCCTTGGGCGTTGACCATCGCCACGCCCTGGGACAGGTTGTCCACGGCGCGCTGCAACAGATGGGATTTCTGCGCGATGGCCTGTTCGCGGCGTACGGTTTCGCTGAGTTTGACGTCGGTGATGTCGGTGAAGAGGATCACCCGTCCGCCTTCCTGGGTCGGCCGTTCGCTGACTTGCAGCCAGCGCCCGTTCTGCAAGCGGTACAACACCGGTTCGTCGGGCTGGCCGCGGGTTTCTTCGCTGAACAAGCCGTTGGCGGTCATCAGGCGCTTGACCTCGGCAAGGCGCATCCCCGCGATGATCCGCACCCGGCTGTGGGCCCAGAACGCCTTGAAACGGCTATTGAACAGGACGATGCGTTGTTGCGCGTCGAACAGCACGAAGGCATCGGAAATGCTCTCGATCGCGTCGATCAAATGCCGATGGGCCGTTTCCGCCCGCAACCGCGCTTCGCCGAGCAAATGGTTGCCTGCCTTCAACTCGGCCATGGCCTGGTTCAAGGCGTCGGTGCGCTCGCGGACCTGCTCGGCCAACACCACCGAATGCTGGAAAGCCGCGTACGGATCGTTGCCGCGGGTCACGCCGGACTCCACCCGTTCGATCAGTGCGTCGTTGATGCGCCGCAGCTTGTGGTTTTCATGCTGCAGGGCGGCGAGCTGCGCCTGCAGCTCAGCGATGTCCTGGGACGCGATGACGGGCAATGGCAACTCCGGTGAACGTCTGGTTGATGTGCATGCCATTGAACTGTTCTCCATAGGTGTTGAACCCCATCACCCGATGTTCACGCAGGAATTGGCCGATCTGCTCCAGGCCGTCGCGCCCTTCCAGCTCCAGGCGCCGGAGGAAACAGTCACAGCCGATTGTCAGCAACAGATCGCCGAGGCGCGCCTGCAAGCCGTCGAACAGGTCTTGCAGGTTGTGCAGCAAAGGCCCCGGATCCATGGCGGTCAGGACGATGCCGTTCTCCACCGCACAATAAAAACTCAGGCTCAGGTCCGGATGGACCTGCTGGATCGCTCGGACGTAGTACTGGTCGTTGATCCGCACCGCCAAGGGGTGCGCGGCGAAAACTCGATAATCCAGCGCGCTCACGGGCACGCCGATGTGCCGCGCATACTCCTCGGCGGCAGGCTCGGCGTTGAGCTCGTAGACCCGCCGCGAGGCGCTGTCGGCGCCGGTCACCACCAGTTTCTCTTGCCGGGGCAGGATGTGGTGGGTGGTGAACACCTCGAATTCCAGCCAGGTATTGATCAACACCACCACCGCTGCGCCGCTGTGAAACTGGCCTTCGAAGTAGACGTGGGTGTGGGTCAGGTAGTTGTCATCGCCGGCCGAACCGCCGAAATGCGGGATGTCCCCCAGGGCGGCGCTCAAGGCTGCCAGCACCATTTCCTCACGGCTGGACAGGCCATCCAGCAAGGTCAAGGCGAAACTGTGGCCCTTGATCGGCGCCAAGGCATTGCTGCGACAACCGCTCGCCAGGCGCTCGACCATCTGCTGGGCGTCGATCAGGCTGAAGTGTTCCATTTCTCCGATCAGTTCGGCGGCGATGGAAAAATGCCGGTGGTCAAAACCCACCGCCGTCACGCAATTGCGGCCGTAGCCTTGCGGGGTGATTTCCCCGGCGCTGGTGCAGCCCACCAGGCGAATCCCGCCAAAGCTCCGGGACAGCGCCTGGGCCAGGGCTGGCAAGTCGTATTCGGCGGAACAGAAAAACAGCACGAACCCCAGGTACGGGTGCAGCAACTGGCGCGCCAGTTCCTGGGCCACTTGCTCGACGTCCGTTGCCTGGGACATGGCGCTGACCACACCCTCGCTCTGGGCCTGCTGCATCTGCGCCTCCGACGGTGCGTGATAGAGCCTTGAGTGTACGAATCCGCGCCCGGCCCACGAATGCTACTTGGGTAGCGGGTGGACGCTTCCATGGGAGGAGAACCGTGTCGGCCCCGGCCGCGATGCGCACGGTCGGGGCCGACAGGGAATTCATAGAGCTTGTACGAGAACACTTCTGGCAAGGGCGCTTGCCCCC
>NZ_JAOSHO010000456.1 GCF_025917275.1 Pseudomonas agronomica
CCGCGCCAGGGCCCTGACTTCCTCGATGTGCTCGCCCGTCACGCGAAACTGCACCGGGTAGCCCACCGGCGGACCGTTTTCCAGGCGCGTCACCCGCGAGCGCAAGGTTGGAAACTGCTCATTCAAGGTAGTGATCAGCCAACTGCGCAGCGGCTCACGGTCTTCGATGGTCTTGGCCAGCACCACGAATTGGGCGAAGCTCGGCGCCGGCAATTGTTGATCCAGCGGCAAGTAGAAACGCGGTGAACCGGTGCCGACATACGCGACGTAATTGTCGATACCAGCGTGGTCCTTGAGCAACGCTTCCAGGCGCTTGACCTGCTCGGCGGTGTTGACCAGTGAAGCGCCTTCGGCCAGTTTCAGGTCGACCATCAACTCCAGGCGTCCCGACGCCGGGAAAAACTGCTGCGGGACAAAACGGAACAGGACCACCGAGCCCACGAACAACAACACGGTCAGTGTGATGACCGTCTTGCGCCGACGCACGCACCATTCCACCAGTCGCCGCACACGCTGGTAAAACGGCGTGCCGTAGGGATCCGGCTGGCCGTCGACCGTGCCATGTTTGGCCGCGTGAATTTTCGCCAGGTCCGGCAGGAATTTTTCCCCGAGGTAGGGCACGAACACCACCGCAGCGACCCAGGACGCCAGCAGTGCAAGGGTCACCACCTGGAAAATCGAGCGGGTGTATTCGCCCGTGCCCGACTGGGCGGTGGCGATCGGCAAGAACCCCGCCGCCGTGATCAAGGTGCCGGTGAGCATCGGAAACGCCGTGCTGGTCCAGGCGAAGCTGGCCGCCTTGATCCGGTCGAAGCCCTGCTCCATCTTGATCGCCATCATCTCCACCGCAATGATCGCGTCGTCCACCAGCAGCCCCAGCGCCAGGACCAGCGCGCCGAGGGAAATCTTGTGCAGGCCGATGCCCAGGTAATACATCGCCGCGAAGGTCATCGCCAGCACCAGCGGAATCGCCAGCGCCACCACCATTCCGGTGCGCAATCCCAGGGAAAAGAAGCTCACCAGCAACACGATCGTCAGTGCTTCCACCAGCACCTGGACAAACTCGCCAACGCCGGTCTTCACCGCCGCCGGCTGGTCCGAGACCTTGCGCAACTGCATGCCGGCCGGCAGGGTGTTCTGGATCCGGGCAAAGTCGACCTCGAGGGCCTTGCCCAATACCAGGATGTCACCGCCCTCCTTCATCGCCACGGCCAGGCCGATGGCATCTTCTCCCATGAAACGCATGCGCGGCGCGGGTGGATCATTGAAGCCACGCCGAACCTCCGCCACATCGCCGATGCGGAAGGTGCGATCAGCCACGCGGATCGGAAAATTGCGGATCTCTTCCACCGTCTGGAAATTCCCCGAGACCCGTAGCTGCAATCGCTCGCTGCCGGTCTCGAAGAATCCGGCGGTGGACACCGCGTTCTGCGCCTCCAGGGCTTGCTGCACGGCCGCCAGCGGCAGGCCGAGGGTCGCCAGTTTGACGTTCGACAGTTCGACCCAGATTTTCTCGTCCTGCAGGCCGACCAGCTCGACCTTGCCCACGTCCTTGACCCGCTGCAGCTGGATCTGGATACGGTCGGCATAATCCTTCAGCACGGCGTAGTCGAAGCCGTCACCGGTCAGTGCGTAGATATTGCCGAAAGTCGTACCGAACTCATCGTTGAAAAACGGCCCCTGGATACCGGGCGGCAAGGTCTGGCGGATATCGCCGATCTTCTTGCGGATCTGGTACCACAGCTCGGGAATCTGCTTGGAGTGCAGCGAGTCGCGCGCCGCAAACGTCACCTGGGATTCGCCCGGGCGAGAGAACGAGACAATCTTTTCGTAATCGCCAGTCTCCATCAGTTTCTTTTCGATACGTTCGGTGACTTGGCGCGACACTTCCTCGGCTGTCGCCCCCGGCCACACCGTGCGAATGACCATGGCCTTGAAGGTAAACGGCGGGTCCTCGCTTTGGCCGAGCTTGGTGTAGGAAAGCGCCCCGACGATTGCCAGCAACAGCATCAGGAACAGTACGATCTGGCGGTTACGCAACGCCCATTCGGAGAGATTGAAACCCATCGGGGATTACTCCTTGTCCGCCAGGTTGACCACGCGGTTGGAGCGATCCACTGGCCGGACCTGCTGGCCATCGAGGAGCACGTGCACGCCAGCGGCCACCACCCAGTCATTGGCGCTCAGACCTTCAAGCACCGGCACGGACTTTTCGCCAAAGGCACCGACACGGACCGGGATTTTCTTCAATGTGTTGTTGGCGTCAACCACCCAGACATAGGTGGCGCCGTTCTCGGCGGTGAGGGCCGACAGCGGCACGGACAGCGAGACCTTGTCCGCCGATTGGATAAATACCCGGGCGCTCTGCCCCAGTTCCGCCGGGACGCTGCCGGCAGTGAAGGCGACGCGGGCGGCGAAGGTACGGGATTTCGGATCGGCGGCCGGCGACAGCTCGCGAATGTGCCCGCTGAAACGCTGATCGGGTTGGCTCCACAGCTCCACCGAAACCGGCTGGCCGATCTTGAACCGGCCAAAGCCCTGCTCCGGCAGGCTGATCAATACTTCACGCTCGCCGTCAGTGGCCAAGGTAAAGACCGTTTGTCCGGCCGCCACCACTTGTCCCACTTCCACCGATCGCCGGGCCACGACGCCATCCTGAGGAGCGCGCAGCACTGAATAGCTGGCCTGGTTGCTGGCAACGTCGAACTCAGCCTTGATCTGCTTGAGCCGCGCGGCCCCGGAGCGATAGAGATTCTCGGCGTTGTCGTATTGGGAGCGGCTGACCATCTGGCGGTCCATCAAGGTCTTGTAGCGGTCGCGCTCGGCGCGCACCAGGCTCAGGTTGGCCTCGGCGGCGGCGACCTGGGCCCGGCTCGCTTCCAATTGCAGGCGTACATCTTCAGGGTCGAGTTCAGCCAAGGGTTGATTGGCCTTGACCCGCTGGCCTTCTTCGACCAGTCGTCGGCTCACTTTGCCACCAATGCGGAAGGCAAGGTCTGGCTCGAACCGCGCGCGCACTTCACCGGGGTAACTCTCCGTTGCCTGGGCCGAAGGCTCTGGCTTGACCACCATGGCGGGGCGGACGATAGCAGCCACCGGCTCATCGTGGCCGCACGCAGACAATAAAAAAGCCAGGCTGACTGGCAGGGCGAGGGGCAGGACATAGCGGAACATGGTGGATGACCTTTCGCTAATGGTGCTTGGAATAATTATACTGGCGAGTATGTTATTAATAGCAAACTCACCAGTCCAGTATTAAAAGCGAAGAATGTCGAACAATCCTCCCCCTCCCAGCGGCCCCGGCCGTCCGAAGGATCTGGCCAAGCGCCAGGCCATCCTCGATGCGGCGAAGAATCTTTTCCTGAGCCTGGGTTACGCCAGCACCAGCATGGATGCGGTGGCGACCGAGGCCGGCGTGTCGAAGCTGACGGTCTACAGCCATTTCAACGACAAGGAAACGCTGTTTGCCGCCGCTGTGATTGCCAAGTGCGAGGAGCAGGTACCGACGCTTTTTTTCGAATGGCCTGATGGGGTTCCCATCGAGCATGTCCTGCTGAACATCGCCCGGGGGTTCAATCAACTGATCAACAGCGACGAATCGGTCAACTTGCATCGGTTGATGATTGCCTTGGGCAGCCAGGATCCGAAGCTCTCGACGATTTTCTACGAGGCCGGGCCGCAACGCATGCTCTCAGGCATGGAGCGGTTGCTGACCAAGGTCAACCAGAGCGGCGCCTTGAACATCGACAAACCGCGCAATGCCGCCGAGCATTTCTTCTGCCTGATCAAGGGCGCGGCGAATTTCCGATTGCTGTACGGCTGCGATGGGCCGCAGGACGCCGAGTCGGCCGAGGCTCATGTGCAGGAAGTGGTGGGGTTGTTTGTGCGGGCTTATCGGCCCTAGCTGGATCGGCAGCCTTGCGCTGGCCGTCAGGGCCTCATCGCGAGCAAGCTCGCTCCCAC
>NZ_JAOSHO010000457.1 GCF_025917275.1 Pseudomonas agronomica
TGCGCAACATCTCCGGACGGCGCCCTACCAGTTCAAAGGCCTGGTCGAGGTCATCGGCGTTGAATTGGTTGGTTTGAGCCAGGTGTGCATTCAAATGGGCGGTGTAGGCCTGGGTGAAGGCTTTTCCCAACAAAGGGAACGGCGTGATGCTGGATCCGTAGAACGGTTGGTGGCGGCTGAGTACCAGGTGGGCGAGTTTGTCGCGGTTGGAGCCGGTGAACACCAGGCGCAAACCGCTGGTATCGTCGCCACGTCCCTGGTTGAGCTGGTCGCGGGCAGCCTTGAGGCCGAACATCGCGTTGACCCCGGCTTCGGTGGTCAATGCATGCTGGGCTTCGTCGATGACCAGCACCACGGTTTTGCCGGCAGCCTGGTGCAGCAGCTCCAGCGCCTGGGTCAGCGTCGCCCCTTCAGGCAATTGCGGCTGGCTGAAATCCCAGGACAACGTGCGCAAGAAGCTCAGTTTGTCGATGCCAATGGACTTGGCGAGCTTGCGGATACCCTTCTCATGAGGCACCAACGCGGCGGCAATGGCGGAGGCGATCAGGTCGGCCGGATCTTTTTCCTTGTTGGCCCAAAGGTCGACGTAGACCGCGAGCCAACCTCGCGCCTCGCATTCGGGAATCAAGTCTTCACGCAGGAAGGTACTTTTTCCGGTGCGCCTTGGCGCGGCCAGGAACAGGCCTGAGGTGTAATCCTGGATTCCGGCGCCGATCAGCCCGTCGACAATGTTGCGGGCCAGATCCGGACGCCGGAAAACAAAACCGGGGTGCTTGGACATGGTTTTATACTCAATTATGGCGACAGATATAATTTATGGTCGAAAGTATAATTTAGTATAAAAGCCTGTCAAACCGCCTCCCGCTCATCCCCCTGCCGTCGCCGATCCTCCCGCGGACACCGGGCAAACCGGGCCCGGTAACTGCGAGTGAAGTACGACGGCGACTCGAATCCACAGGCAATGCTCACTTCCAGCACACTCATGTCGGTCTGGCGCAGCAGTTGCCGGGCCTTTTCCAGGCGCAATCGCAGGTAGAACCCGCTGGGGGTGTCGTTCAGGTGCAGGCGGAACAGGCGTTCGAGCTGCCGGCGGGTGACATTGATCGATTCGGCCAGCGCCAAGGTCGTCAGGGGTGGCTCGCTGTGGGTTTCCATCTCGCCAATCACATGCACCAGTTTCTTGTTGCGAATGCCGTAGCGGCTGGCGATTTCCATGCGCTGGTGATCTTTGCGTGGACGAATGCGGCCGAGCACGAATTGTTCGCTGACCTGGATCGCCAATTCCGGACCGTGGGCCTGGCCGATGAGGTCGAGCATCAGGTCGATGGATGCCGTGCCGCCGGCGCAGGTAATGCGGCGGCGGTCGATCTCGAAGAGTTCCTGGGTCACGCTGAGCTGTGGATAGGATTCCTTGAACGCCTCGATCGCTTCCCAGTGCAGGGTGACGCGATGTCCGTCCAGCAACCCCGCTTCGGCGAGTACCACGCTGCCGGTATCGATGCCGCCGAGGATGACACCGTCATTGTCCAGTCGATGCAGCCAGCGCTCCAGCGGCGGGCTGACGAATTTCAACGGCTCGAAGCCCGCCACCACCCACAGCGTCGCGCCTTTCTTCAACGGCTCCAGCGCCGCATCGGCGTTGACCGACATGCCGTTGCTCGCCAGCACCGCCCCGCCGTCGGCGCTCAACACATGCCAGCGATACAGCTCGCCACGGAAGCGATTGGTGACCCGCAGTGGCTCGATGGCCGAAATGAAACCGATGGCCGAGAAACCCGGCATCAACAAGAAATAAAAGTCCTGGGACATGGAACGCACTCGGTTGGCGGGCAGCGTGCGGACCTTGATACGCCAGTTGCAAGTGGCATTCAAGTACGCAGGTCGCTGCAGTGCAAGAGCAGGTCGCCGCTGTGCGTTTTGAGCAAGCCCCGGCTGCGTACTTTGGCAACACCGGCACGCAGATGCCGGAACCCATAACAACAAGCTGCCGAGGAACCCGACATGAAAAGACTGATCAGCTCCTGCGTTCTTGCACTCACCGGTACCGCTTTCCTCAGCTCAGCTACCCTCGCGGCCGAACCCGCCGCCTGCCAGGACGTGCGCCTGGGCGTGGTCAACTGGACCGATGTCATCGCCACCAGCGCCCTGACCCAAGTGATGCTCGACGGCCTCGGCTACAAGACCAAACAGACCAGCGCGTCCCAACAGATCATCTTCGCCGGCATCCGCGACCAGCGCCTGGATTTGTTCCTGGGCTATTGGAACCCGTTGATGACACAGACCATCACGCCTTTCGTCCAGGCCAAGCAGGTCAAGGTGCTGGAGCAACCCAGCCTCCAGGACGCTCGCGCCACCCTCGCCGTGCCGACCTATCTGGCCGACAAGGGCTTGAAGACTTTCGCCGACATCGCCAAGTTCGAGAAAGAGCTGGGCGGCAAGATCTACGGCATCGAGCCTGGTTCCGGCGCCAATACCCAGATCAAGGCGATGATTGCCAAGAACCAATTCGGCCTGGGCAAATTCCAGCTGGTGGAATCCAGCGAGGCCGGCATGCTCGCCGCCGTGGACCGCGCCGTGCGTCGCAAGGAGGCCGTGGTGTTCTTCGGCTGGGCGCCGCACCCGATGAACGTCAACGTGCAAATGACCTACCTCACCGGCAGCGAAGACGCCCTCGGTCCGAACGAAGGCATGGCCACCGTCTGGACCGTCACCGCACCGAACTACGCCGAGCAATGCCCGAACGTCAGTCGCCTGCTGAGCAACCTGACCTTCACCGCCGAAGACGAGAGCCGGATGATGCAGCCGCTGCTCGATCACAAGGATCCGCTCGAATCGGCCCGGCAGTGGCTCAAGGACCATCCGCAGGACAAGCAGCGCTGGCTCGAAGGCGTAACCACCTTCGACGGCAAGCCCGCTGCCGACAACCTGAAACTCACCAGTAACTGACTGAACGTTATCCCTCTGCGCGGTCTTCAAGGGCTGCGCAGTGACTCACCACGCCTGAAGGAATCCGCACCATGAACCACGACGTCATCATCACCTGCGCACTCACCGGTGCTGGCGACACGACCGCCAAGAGCCCCCACGTGCCGGTCACCCCGAAACAGATCGCGGCGGCTGCCGTCGAGGCGGCGAAGGCCGGGGCCACGGTGGTCCATTGCCACGTTCGCGACCCGCAGACAGGCAAGTTCAGCCGCGACGTGGCGCTGTACCGCGAAGTGATGGAGCGCATCCGCGAGTCGGACGTCGACATCATCGTCAACCTCACCGCCGGGATGGGCGGTGACTTGGAAATCGGCGCGGGCGAGCGACCGATGGAGTTCGGTCCCAACACCGACCTGGTCGGCCCGCTGACTCGCCTGGCCCACGTCGAAGAATTGCTGCCGGAAATCTGCACCCTGGATTGCGGCACCCTGAACTTCGGCGACGGCGACACTATTTACGTCTCCACCCCGGCGCAATTGCGCGCCGGCGCCAAGCGCATCACTGAGCTGGGGGTCAAGGCCGAGCTGGAAATCTTCGACACCGGCCATCTCTGGTTCGCCAAGCAACTGATCAAGGAAGGCCTGCTGGACAACCCGTTGTTCCAACTCTGCCTGGGCATCCCCTGGGGCGCGCCGGCCGACACCACCACCATGAAAGCGATGGTCGACAACCTGCCGGCAGACGCGGTGTGGGCCGGCTTCGGCATCGGCCGCATGCAGATGCCGATGGCGGCCCAGGCCGTGCTGCTGGGAGGCAACGTCCGGGTGGGGCTGGAAGACAACCTCTGGCTGGACAAAGGCGTGCTCGCCACCAACGGCCAACTGGTGGAGCGCGCCGGCGAAATCCTCAGCCGCCTCGGGGCGCGAGTGCTTACGCCGGCCGAGGGCCGCAAGAAAATGGGCCTGGTCCAGCGCGGCTGAGCCGAATCGACGCATAACCCTGTGGGAGCGAGCTCGCTCGC
>NZ_JAOSHO010000458.1 GCF_025917275.1 Pseudomonas agronomica
GCTCGCTCCCACAATAAACAGGATCGAACTCAATACCCGTTGGAACCATAGTCCGGGGTGAACGCAAACCCAACCACCCGCTCAACCCCCGTCTCCAACCGCCCATCCGGCAACAGCCGCAACCACCGATACCCCGGCGCCTGCGAGCCCACCGCAAAATCCTCACTCCCCGGTTCAAACTGAATACAGGTCGAAGGCGAAGCCAACAAACGAACCCCCTCGCGCACCTGGTCAATCTCCTGATGCACATGCCCCCACAACACCGCCCGAACCTGGGGAAACCGATCCAGCACCGCAAACAAAGCCTCAGGATTGCGCAACCCGATCGGCTCCATCCACACGCACCCAATCGAAACAGGATGATGATGCAGACACACCAGATGATGTCGCTCTGGCGCCTCGCTCAGCGCATTGGCCAACAAAATCAACTGCTCCTCGGCCAAGAACCCCGGCACCGAACCTGGCACGGCAGAATCGAGCATCGTCACCCGCCAATTGCCAATGTCCACCACCGGATCGAGCAACGTGCTCTTGACCGCTGCCTCGAGCATCACCTGCGGTTCGTCATGGTTGCCGGGAATCCACCGCGCCGGGGCATCGATACACGTGGTCAGTTGTCGAAACGCCTCATAGGATTGCAGCGTGCCGTCCTGGGACAGATCCCCAGTGGCAAGCATCAGGTCGATATTCGGCTGTTGTTCGAGCACCAGATCAATGACCGCCCGCAAGCTGTCACGGGTGTTCATGCCCAGCAACGAGGCATTGGCCTCGGCGAACAGATGGCTGTCGGACAGTTGGACCAACAGCGCCGCATCGGCCGTGGTCAAGCTGGATACGCTCGGCAAATCGCTCTCTCCCAGGCGCAATGACGCCGTTGCATGAAGCGGCAATTATGCTGGGGACGATCGAAAGGGGAAACCCGTGAACCGGAACCGGTTCACAACCAGCGTTCACAACTACCGAACGACTTCGAACTCGTGGCCCAGCGCCAGGCAATGACTCAGCCACTCGCCCAGGAACAGGTTCAACTGGGCTTTTTCATCCGGCTGGTGCATTGACGCATTGGGGTAAGGATAGATGCCACGAAAGCGTCGTGCATGCTCGGCGCTGACAACTTCGGCCATGCGCGCATCGTGATAGACCTGAACTTCCAGTTGCGGCACCGGCAGCCATGGCAGGCTGTGTTCCTGGCGGACCTGCAACGTGGTGGTGTAGGGGCAAGTCTGCAGCACTTCGAGGGCCAGCACGCCGAGCATCTGGTCGCCGTGGGTCACGGCGATGCGACGCGGCTGCGGGTCGTTGCGCATATCCGGCAGCAAGCGCATCAGGCGGGCATAGTTGGCCTCGCAGGCGGCCTGCAACCCCACCAGATCGACGCGATAACGATCGCGCAGCTTGTTCAGGACCATAGCCCCCTCACTTCATCACGATTCAAGGCCAGCCATTGCAAGGCAATGATGCTGGCCGCGTTGCAGATACGCCCGTCGCGCACCGCTTGCAGGGCATCTTCGAAAGCCCAGGCCTTCACACGGATATCTTCAGCTTCTTCCAGCAGGCCATGCAGGCCGCCCGCCCCCGTGCTGTCGCAACGCCCCAGGAATAGATGCACGAATTCGTCACTGCCGCCCGGCGATGGAAAATACTTGGTCATCGGCCAGAGCGCGGCGAAGACAAGCCCAGCTTCCTCCTGCGCTTCACGATGAGCAACTTCTTCCGGCTGCTCGTCCTTGTCGATCAGGCCGGCCACCAATTCCACCAGCCAAGGGTTGGCGCTCTTGCCCATGGCGCCGACGCGAAACTGTTCGATGAGCACCACTTCATCGCGCTGCGGGTCGTAGGGCAACACGCACACCGCGTCATGACGAACGAACAGCTCACGGCTGATTTCACGGCTCATGCCGCCGGCGAACAGCTCGTGGCGCAGGCGCACGCGGTCAAGTTTGTAGAAACCCTTGTAGCAGCTCTCGCGCTCGACGATCTCCACGGTGCTCGGCGTGGCGTTGGCGAAATCAGTCATGACAATCCTCGTGTGCAATGGATCAATACGAGGTTCCAACCTCGGCTTCGCGCCATCCTAACGCGCCCGTACCGTTTGATGCAGCCCCTTTCCGGTCATCGGGATGGACGGCTGCCCTTAAAATTACTCTAATGAGCTTAGTGGCGAACTGATTGCCCTGCTGACAGTCGAAGCGGGTAACTTTTTGCCTTTCCCTGTTCCACGAAGGACGCCCATGTCGCTTTTCAAGATTGCTTCCCTGGCCACCATCGCCCTGACCCTGGGTGCGTGCCAAAGCCTGTTCCAACCCAATTACCGAGCGCCGCTGGAGACCACTCGCGATGCCTCGGAGCAATTGCAACCCGGCTGCGCCAGTGCCGACTGCCCGCTGGTGAACATCGACACCCTGCACTTTCCCACCGAGCCCGCGCTGGACGGCATCGTCGAAAAACGCTTGCTGCAATTGACCCGCACCCCGGGCGCCCCGGTGGCGCCGACGCTTGCGGCGTACCGCGAGCAGTTCCTGCGCAACGCCGCGCCGCGCAACAGCAGCTATTTGCAAGCCAAGGTACGCGAGCAGCATGACGGCTTGGTGATCATCGAGCTGTCCAGCTACCTGGACACCGGCGGTGCCCACGGCACGCCGGGACGCGGCTTCATCAATTATTCGCGCCAGCAACACAAGGTGCTGGAGCTGTCGGACATGCTGCTGCCGGGCCAGGAAGAAGCGTTCTGGAAAGCCGCCCAGGTCGCCCACAACAGTTGGCTGATCAGCACGAAGCTGGATCAGGAACCGGACTTCCTGAAGCAGTGGTCTTTCCAGAAAACCCCGCACATAGCGCTGACCTACGGCGGGGTGATCCTCAAGTACGAAGTGAGCACCATCGCGCCGTACGCCCTGGGCCACATCGAACTGAAGATCGCTTACCCACGCCTCAACGGCATCCTCAAGCCCGAGCTGTTTCCCGGCCGTAGCTGAAGGCCCGACCCAGCAGCAGTTGCAGCAGCCCTGCCAGGATCAGCGAAGGCAGGGTGGCGCCGATGTCCGGGTAGAAATTGGCCAGCAGGTGATAAGTGCTCACCCCACCCAGCCAGGCCAACAATGCCGGCCAGCGCAACGCGGCCGGCTGCACCTGGCTGCTGCGTTTGCGCAGGATGAAGTGGTCCACCAGCACCACGCCGAACAACGGCGCGAACACCGAACCGATCAGCAACAGGAAGTTCTGGTATTGCGCCAACGGTGCAAAGCAGGCGATCAACGTGCAGATGACACCAATCGCCAAGGCCAGGTGTTCGACCTTCAATCCTGACAGCATGCCGCTGGACACCGCTGCCGAGTGGATGTCGGCGAAGGCGTTTTCCGACTCGTCCAGCAGGATCAGCAACAGCGGGATACCCAACCCGGCACCGGCCAGGGCCAGCAGCAACGCGTTGACTTCGCCGCTCGGTGCGAACGCCAAGGTGTAGGCCACGCCCAGGCTCATCAGCCAGAAATTACCAATGAAGAAGCCCACGGCAGTGCCGCCGAAGACATTCTTGGCGCGCTTGCCGAAACGCGAGTAGTCGGCGATCAACGGCAGCCAGGACAACGGCATCGCAATGGCGATATCAAAACCCACCGCCAGGGACATCGAGCCATCACCGGCCTGCGCCCACAGTGCGGCCAGGTCAGCCTTGGCGAACAGGTTCCAGGTCAACCAGATGCAAGCCGCCAGCAGCAACCAGATGCCCCATTTGCGCAGGACCTTGCGCACGAATGTCAGCGGTCCGCTGACCGCGAGCAAGGTTGCCAAGGCGCCGAAGAACAATGTCCACAGCAGAGGGTTCGTGCCCAAGCTGCCTTCACTGAAAGCCCGGGCGCCAAGCAGGCTGGCGGCATCGCGCATGACGATGATTTCGAACGAGCCCCAGCCAATCAGTTGCAACAGGTTCAACACCGCCGGCACGCT
>NZ_JAOSHO010000459.1 GCF_025917275.1 Pseudomonas agronomica
GCCAACATCTCCATCAACTGACCCACCGCTTCCGCGAGCAAGCTCGCTCCCACACTGGGAAAATTCAGGAGGAGAAGATTTCCGTGTACCGGCGGATCCACTGGTCATGCACGGTCGCCAGGAAGGCGTTGTCGTGCATGATCGCCTTGTCGGCGATTTGCTCGGGCGTGAGGATGTAGGGGCTCTTGCGCGCTTCGGCGGAGATGATGGCCTTGGCGTTGACCGGACCGTTGAAGATGTCTTCGGCCATCTTGCCCTGCACCAGCGGGTCGAGGGAGTGGTCGATGAAGGCGTAGGCCAGGTCGGTATCGCCTGGGCGATTTTTCGGCATGACCGAGAGCATCAGGTCGGTGTAGAAACCTTCCTTCATGCCGAACGTCGCGCCAAGGCCGTAGGCCGGGTCGCGGATCTGCTTGGGGAAGAACGCCGGCGCGTACAGCCCGCCCAGGTCCAGGGAACCGGTGCGGAACAGTTCGGCGATCTGATTGGGGTTTTCCCCCAAGGTCATCACACGATCCTTGAGCTCGGCGAGCTTCTTGAACCCAGGCTCGATGTTGTGTTCGTCACCGCCGGCCAGTTTCGCGGCGATGATGATCAGGTCCATGGCCTCGGTCCAGTTCGGCGGCGGCAGGAAGATATTCGGCGCCAACTCCGCATCCCAAAGCGCGGCGTAGCTGTCCGGCGCCTGTTTCAGGGTGCGAGTGCTGTAGACCAGGCTGTTGCACCACAACAGATAACCGATGCCATGCCCGCCCGCGCCCGTGCGGTATTGCGCCGGCACATCGACCAGGTTGGGAATGCGATTGAGGTCAGGTTTTTCCAGCAACCCGGCGGCGGCCAGGCCTTCGGCGCCAACACCCGCGAGGGTGATGATGTCGTACTGTGGCCGATCGCCCCCAGCCTTGAGCTTGGCGACCATTTCCGACGTGCTGCCGGTTCGATCGGCGATGACCTTGGCCCCGGTCTTGGCCTCGAACGTCGCGGCGATGTTGCGCAGCGCCGCCAACCCGGTGTCATCGGACCAGGTCAACAGGCGCAGGGTCTTGCCGACAAACCGCGTGTCGCTGGCCCGGGCGCTGATGAAAGGCACGCTCATGGCGGCCGCCGCGACCGAAACCACACTCGCGGTCTTGATGAATTGACGTCTGTTCAGATCATGCTCGCCCATGGAGGACTCCCTTTGTTCTTCTAAGTATGAGGTGGGTAAAACCTGTTGCGCCCGCACCGTTCAACGACGGCCAAAGCCCCGTACTGCAAGGGCTTCGCCGCCGCCTGCGGCCATCCTGAGGTTGTGCAAAATCCCTGACTATCGAAAAAAACTCATTGAAGCCATGTCCGTGGCGCATGCCTTTTTTCGAGGCATGCATGACCGCAAAACGTGCTTTCAGACGGCCCGGATCACGTGCTTGATTTCCTGGAACGCCGCCAGTCCCCACGGCCCCAATTCACGACCCAGGCTGCTCTGCTTGTAACCGCCCCAAGCAGCCTGGGGAAAAATCACCTGCGGTGCGTTGATCCACACCAGCCCCGCCTGCAAGGCGTCGGCGACCTTCCCGGCCGCCTCGGCATTGCGGCTGACCACGCTGGCCACCAGGCCGAAACGGCTGTCGTTGGCCAAGGCAATCGCCTCGTCCTGACGGCTGAAACGATGCACGCACAGCACCGGCCCGAAGATCTCTTCGCACCACAGCGCACTGTCGAGGGGCACGTCGGTGAAAATCGTCGGCTGTAAAAAAAAGCCACGCGGCAAATGCTCCGGTCGCTGGCCGCCGGACAGCAGCGTTGCCCCGTCACGCACGCCGCGGTCGATGTGCCCCAGCACCCGCTGGAATTGCGCCTGGTTGACCAGCGCGCCCATCTCCACATCCGGATCGAACGGATCGGCCACACGGATAGCCTCCGCGCGCGCCTTGAGTCGTTGCAGAAATTCATCGGCCAGTTCATCAGCCACCAGCACGCGACTGGTGGCCGAACACATCTGCCCGGCATTGAAGAAACCGCCCCCGCACGCCAGTTCCACCGCCAGGTCCAGGTCGGCGTCGGCCAGCACCAGCAAGGACGATTTGCCCCCCAGTTCCAGGCTCACGCCCTTCACCGTTTCCGCCGCCCGTTGCATCACTTGCACGCCCACCGCGTTGCTGCCGGTGAAGGAAATCTTCGCCACCCGCGGGTCCGACGCCAGCGGCGCGCCAACGGCCAGGCCCGTGCCGCAGACCAGGTTGAACACGCCGTCGGGCAAGCCGCATCCGGCGATGATCGAGGCCAGTTCCAGCTCCGGCAACGGCGTGACTTCCGACGGCTTGAGCACCACGCAGCAGCCGGCCGCCAACGCCGGGGCGAGTTTCCAGGCGGTGGTGACCATCGGGAAATTCCACGGCACGATCAACCCGACCACCCCGCAAGGTTCGCGGCGAATGCGTGCGCTGAAATCATCGCTGGGCAACGCCAATGAGCTGTCCTGGCGGACGTCCAGTTCTTCGGCCAACCCGGCGTAATATTCGAACGTCGCAGCCACATCGTCGACATCGATGGCCGCTTCGAACAGCGGTTTGCCGTTGTTGCTCGATTGCAAATGCATCAGTCGCTCACGCGCATCCCGCACGCCGGCAGCGATACGGCGCAGCAACGCGCCACGCTCGGCACCCGAGGTGCTTGACCATGGGCCAAACGCCTGGGTAGCGGCCGCCGAGGCTTGATCAACGGCACGCTCGTCGCCGCCATACACAGTGGTCAGCAGCGCCTCGGTCGCCGGGTTGATCACTCGCAGCGGTTGGTCGCCCGCCAACCACTCACCGTTGATGTACAGCCCGTCTTGCGTCGTAGGGAAATTCATTTCGCCACCTGCGTCATCCAGTTCGCCTGGTCGATTTCGATGAGCGTCGGGCCCTGCCGGTCGCAGGCGGCGAGTAATGCGGCGTGCAGTTGTGCGACGCCGTCGATGGCTTCGGCGGCGCAGCCCAGGGCCTTGGCGACACCAATGAAATCCGGCGTATAGATGTCCACGCCCACCGGCTCGATGGCGCGGTTGACCATGTATTTCTTGATCTCTTCGTAGCCCTGGTTATTCCACAGCAGCACGATCACCGGCGTGCGCGCTTCCACCGCGCTGGCCAGTTCCGGCAGGGTGAACTGCAAGCCACCGTCGCCGATCAGGCACACCACGGGCGGGCGGCCGTGACCGTTGTCGACACCGCCAAGCCAGGCACCGATCGCCGCCGGCAACGCGTAGCCGAGGGTGCCGTAGCCAGTGGAGGAGTTGAACCAGCGGCGCGGGCATTCGGGATTGAAGGTGAGGTTGCCGGTGTAGACCGGCTGGGTGGAATCGCCGACGAACACCGCGTCGGGCAATGCCTGCAATACCGTGTCGAGAAACAAGGTCTGGGCGCGGGTCGGGACGTCCCATTGCTGATCGAGTTCAACCCGCAGCCGTTCGACACGAACCGTGCCCCAATTGTCGTCACGCATGCCGGGCAAGCGGCGGTTCAACGCGTCGAGCAACGCCCGGGCGGCCATTTGGGCGTCGGCCACCAGCGCCAGTCTTGGCGGGTAGTTGCGCACGGTCTGGTCGGGGTCGATGTCGATGCGCAACAACGCACCGGGAATCTCGAAGCCACCGGCGAAGGTGATGTCGTAATCGGTCTCGGCCAGTTCGGTGCCGATTGCCAACACCACGTCGGCCTCGGCCACCAGGGCACGGGTGGCGGCCAGGCTCTGGGTCGAGCCGATCAGCAGCGGATGCCGAGACGGCAACAGGCCCTTGGCATTGATGGTCAACGCCACGGGGGCGCCGAGGCGCTCGGCCAGTTCGGTCAGTTCGACCCCGGCGTCCAGCGCGCCACCACCGACCAGCAGCAACGGTCGCCGGGCCGTCGCCAGCAGGGCCGCCATCTGCTCCACGGCACTGGGCGCGGCCCCGGCACGATTGATGTTCACCGGCGCGCTGG
>NZ_JAOSHO010000046.1 GCF_025917275.1 Pseudomonas agronomica
AAGCGGCATTACAGCCAATGAAACCATCACGAAAAAGCCCGGACACATCAACGTGCACCGGGCTTGGCAAAACGCAGGATCAGGCTGGTTGCTTGAGCGTGTCGTACGCCTCCAGCGAGCGCAGCGAGTAGATATACGCCGCGCCAGCATTCAACGAGATGGCGGTTGCCAAGGCGGCGGCGACTTCCTCGCGGCTGGCGCCGGCCTTGATGGCGGCGTCGGTGTGGACCCCGATGCAACCGTCGCAGTGGGTGGTGATCGCGACCGCGAGGGAGATCAGCTCGCGGGTCTTGGCGTCAAGCACGTTGTTTTCGCTGGCGGCTTCTCCAAGGGCCATATAGGCCTTGACCATTTTAGGGTTGCTGCGGCCCAGGGCACCAAAGGCTTTCTGGATGGTAGGCAACAATTCGGACCAATTATTGAACATGGCGTTAACTCCTGAGTGGGTTGGGTGTACTGTTTCAACGCCCTCAGTTTTCCACTTGGGTGCGGGTCGGGTTTGTTCGATCCGCTCAGCTTTTGTCGCGAAACGCTCAAATGAATGCCATCGATAAACTCATCAGCCTGGCCAACGTGCGCGGCAGCCTGGACCTGCGTTGTCAGTTCCAGGGTGACTGGGCCCTGGACCACGAACAGGAGACACTCGGCAACGCGCCCTACCACATCGTGCTGGCAGGCGAATGCCGTGTTGAGTTTCCCGACGGCCAGCGCTTGCCCATGCGTGCCGGCGACATCCTGTTATTGCCTCGCGGCGCCCCCCATGTCATGCACAGCCCCGGAAAAACCGTGGCGCCGACCTCGCCGAAGGTCATCAGCGGCGGCACACTGCCGATCCATCGCATCGGCGGCGCCAGCCCGGACCTGGACATGCTCTGTGGTGGATTCCACTTCAATCGCGCCTCGCTGCTGTTCGCGTCGCTGCCCGAATACCTGGTGATCCCCAGCGGTGCGCTGCCGGCCAACGGACCGTTGCCGGCACTGGTCGATGTCATTCGCGCCGAAGCGGACGCGAACAAGGCCGGCGCGCGCTTCCTGCTCGATGCGCTGTCCCAGGCACTGTTCACCTTGATCCTGCGGGCCCACCTGGCCAACCACGGCCAGGACAGTGGATCACTGGCCCTGTTGGGCGATAAACGCCTGGGCCGCGCCTGGCAATCCATGTTGGACGACCCCGCCCACGAATGGACCATTCAGAGCCTGGCGGACCTGGCGAGCATGTCCCGGGCCAATTTCATGCGGGCGTTCGTCAAAGTGGCCGGCGTCTCACCGTGGGTGCTGTTGACGCAGGTGCGCATGGAGCTGGCGTTCAGCCTGCTGAGCCACTCCCATCTGGGCTTGAGCGATATTGCCGTGCAGGTCGGCTACCAATCCCAGGCGGCGTTCAGCAAGAAATTCAAGGAACTCTATGGCGAGGCGCCGGGGCGCGTGAGGCGGACGATCTAATCCGCCTGCATCGCCGGTTTCAGGCCTCAAGCACCAAAGGCTCGCTGCCCTGGGCCGGTACCGCACAGCAGATCAGCACTTCGCCCTCGGCCACAGGCTCGGCGGGTTGGGTCAGGTAATGCACCTGGCCTTGGGTCATGCGGGTTTTGCAGGTGCCGCAAGAACCGCCGCGGCAACTGAATTCCGGATTCAGGCCACGGGCCTCGGCCAGTTCCAGCAGCGTCCCGCTGCCCGGTTCCCAGCGCGCCTCCTTGGCGGAGCTGGAAAACAGCACTTTCACCGCCTCACTCGCCGCCGGCACCTGTTCGGCCGCCGGTACGCTGACCTCGATGTCACGCACCAACGTGGACGGGCCGAAGGTCTCCGCGTGGATGCGATCATCCGGGATGCGCAACTTGCGCAGGCCGTCGTACAGCGCCTGGGTAAAGGTACCCGGGCCGCACAAGTAAAAATCGTAGTCGTCCAGGGGCAACAGTTGCTTGAGCAGGGCCACATCGATCCGGCCGGCCACGTCATAGTCCTGCCCGGCCTTGCCGTCGGTGGGCGGTTGGCTGACCAGGCGCAGCACCTTCAGCTTGTCACCGGCGCGCGCCACCAACTCGTCGATTTCCTCGCGAAAGGCCAGGTCGGCCAAGTGCCGAGCGCTCTGCACCAGCCAGACCGGGCGCATGCGGCTGATGCGTTTCCCTTGGTAGACGACCTCGCGCAGCATCGACAACAGCGGCGTGATACCGACGCCCGCCGCCAGCAGCACCAACGGCCGGCGCTCGGCGGGATTCACGGTGAAGTGCCCTTGTGGCGCCCGGGCCTCGATGTCATGGCTCGCCTGGATCTGTTCATGCAAATGCGAAGACACCACGCCATCGCGCTTGACGCTGATACGCAGGAAATCGTCCGAGGGCGCGCTGGACACGCTGTAGGTGCGGATCGACGGCGCCTTCTGCCCCTCCAGCAACACCCGCACGGGCAGATGCTGCCCGGCTTCGAACCGGGGCAAGCCGGCACCGTCGGTGGTCTGCAAGTAGAACGAGCGGATGTCGTGGCTTTCGTCCACCACGCGGGTGACCTGCAGCGCGCGCCAGTGGGTCCGCAGCGCTTCGGCCTGCAAGCGCTCGGCGGTCTGCTCCCAGCTACCGGTCATCAGTGAATTGGGCGAGTCGCCTTCGGCCTGATCCTTCCAGCGCAACGGTATCGCCGCCGGACGGTAGACAATGCGCTGTGGGGTAAACCGCAACAGCCGCTCGGCGCCCTGGAACGCGGCGATCTGCGGGTCGTCCAGCAACACCTGCGCCGAACCGCTCATTTGCAGCAAGTCGCCGGTCTGGAAATCGACGAAGACCAAGCCTGCGCGAGGGTTCAGCAGGATATTGCCCAGGGTGTTGAAAAACAGGTTTCCGGAAAAATCCGGGATGGTCAGCGTCCCGTCCTCGTCCATGCGCACGAAACCGGGCTTGCCACCGCGATGGGAGGCATCGACCTGGCGCTCGCCGTCGCGTACCACGTAGGTTGCGATATAGAACGAATCAGCCGCCGTGACCACCCGACGAACCAGCGGATCCGCCACCGCCAGCTCCCGGGACACGGCTGGCTGCTCATCGACAAAGCTGTATTGCCGCAGATTGATGTAGCGCGGGCAGTTGCCATAGGCCTGGCTCACGGAAATCTCCAGGCCATGGTCGAGCTGGCGGCGCACCACGCCATTCATGCGATTGCGCCGACGGGTGTGCAGCTCGATACCCAGCATGCCGATGGCATCGCCCTCGCCCATGCCCGCCTGGGCCGGGTCCTCGGGCTGCGGATCGAAACGGATATGCAGCGTTTCAGGATCCGGTGAATTCATGAAACCGGGCTGGCCGGTGCGCAGGGTCGCCCAGACATCGCCCTGGCGATCTACGGCCCCCAGCACCACGAACGGCAGTTGCGCATAGAACTCACGGTGCTGGTCCGGCATCCAGGTGCGCGCCAGTTGCCGCTGACCGACACTGGCCATCATCTCCACCGCCCCGACGGAGCGCTGCAAGGTCAACTCACCTTCATGCCAGGGCGAAGGTTGTGCTTTCGTGGCTTCGTTCATCAGCTACTCCTTGCGCCCCCGGCTGTGCAACGGGGTGAATGCGCTGTGGTCAGGAAGGTCCATCACACCTTTGGCGAACGGTGCATGCGGTGGAGCCATCTTCTGCCCAAAGCGGCGGCGCAGGAATACGCGTGGATTGAAATCCACTGTTGCACGAAATGGAATGACCAGCGGCGCTGGCGGCCTGGACGTACGTTGACGCTAGACCCGCCAGGCAAAGTTCTTGGTCAGCTCCAGCAAGGTCGCCCGCAACTCCGGCGGCCGCACCGGTTTGGCCAGGATCGAAATGTTCATGTGGTGCAGCGCATGGCGAATGCGCTCGATCTCATGCCCGGTCATGATCATCGCCGGCACCTCCCAGCCTCGCTGCTCACGGATCGCCGCAATGCATTCGGCGCCGGAGACCTTCGTGCCCAAGTCGAAATCGGCAATGATGATGTCGCAGTCGCTGGTCACGCCAACCCCGTCGCTGTGGGTCTCGACGACACATCCCCACTTCTCCAGCAGTGCCGACGTTGCCATCAGCACGTTGGAGTCGTCTTCCACCAGGCACACCCGCAATCCTTGAAGACGATTTTGAGCGGCGACCGGCCTGTCTACAGGGGTTCTCGGCGCGATCATTTCCAAGCCTTGGATCATCGCGCGGGTGCCTTTCCCAAGCCTGGAATCCAAACGGATATCCAGGTTGATCAGGTGGCTGATGCGCTTGACGATCGACAACCCCAGGCCCAACCCCTCGACATCCTTGTCACGCACGTGACGCACCCGGTAGAACTCCTTGAACACCTCGGGCAGATGCTCGGCGGCAATGCCTCGTCCCTTGTCATAGATGACGATCGCCAGGCCATCGCCTTTCGGACGCACGCCAATCAGCACCGGTTGCCCGGAGGCGTATTTGAGCGTGTTGGAGACGAGGTTCTGCACCATGGTGGCCAGCAAGCCGGCATTGACCTGCACCCAATGCCGGCAGGGCCGCAAGCGCAGCTCGACGCCGGCCCAACGGGCGGCCTCGGTGTTCTGCTTGACCACATCCTGCAGCAGCGCCCCGAGGTTCACCGGCTCGGCCTGTGGTTCGAGCTGGCCGTTGTCGAGGGTGTAGATGTCGAGGATCGAACGAAACAGTTGCGACACGATGTGCAGCGAGCGGTCGATGTTGTCCACCAACCGTAGCTCCTCCCGACCGAGCCTGGCATCGCGCAGGCAGGCGGTGAACAGGCCGATGGAGTGGATCGGCTGGCGCAGGTCATGGCTGGCCTGGGCCAGGAACCGGGATTTTTCCTGATTTGCCGCAATCGCCTCCTCCGAAGCGATGCGGGTGCGTGTCAACAGGATGTGCGCGTAAGCGGGCACCACGATCGTCGTGACGATCAGCGTCAGGAACAGGAACGGCTGGCCGCGCCAGAACGGCGTGAACAGGAAAATCGCCACCAATGTCGCCAAGGCAATCAACGTCGCAATCATCAGGTAGCGTGTACCGAAGCGCATGCCGTTGCCCAGCGTGACCCACAGCACCGCCGCGTAAAGCGGCAGCGCGCCCTCTCCGCCGACGATCAGGGCAAAGGCCAGGCTCACGTAGTCGAGCGTCATGGCGAACAGCCGACGCAAGAAAAAATGCCCCGGCCAACGCTTGATTGCCATGCGCAACGGAATCGCGACGCTGAAGAAAAAAGTCATGTACCACATGATCGGTACATAAGTGGCGAAGTCGCTGGTCGAGAGGCTCGCCACGACGAAGATATACAGCGAGGCGCAGGCACCGACAGTCAATCGCAACGTGGCCTGGTCCAACTCGCTATTCTTTTCAGTCATATTCAAACGAATCTCCCGTTCTAAAAGTTTGTTTCAACATTGAAACCCAGCGCCATTGTTTAAGGTACGATGCGCGGGACTTGAAGATCAGGAGGATCTTTCGCATGACGTGCAGAGTAATCGTGGCGGATGACCATCCATTGTTTCGCGAAGGTATGCTGAGAACGATTGAAAGGCTCTTGCCGACCGCCATCATCGAACAAGCGGGTAATCTGGACGAAGTATTGACGCTTGCCCGAACAGGCGCGGAAATTGATTCACTGGTACTCGATTTGCGTTTCCCGGGCATTAAGTCCCTGGACGTCATCAGCCAGTTGCGCAATGAATTCAAACGCACTTCCATCATCGTGGTGTCCATGGTCGAGGACATCGACGTCATCGACCAGGTCATGGCGTTGGGCGCAGACGGTTTCATTGGCAAGAACATCGACCCGGCCGGCATCGCCGAAGCCTTCATGGCGATTCGCGAAGGCGAAGTGGTGGTGAGATACCATGCGGAGAACTCGATCCTGGGCGATGTCGAAACAACGGCGTTGTCCCAATTGACCACACGGCAACGGGAAGTCCTTGGCCTGGTCGCCGCCGGCAAGACCAATAAGGAAATCGCCAAGGCATTGGGGATTTCACCCTTTACGGTTCGTATCCATGTTTCAAGCTTGCTCAAGGCGCTGGATGTCCCTACCCGCGCGGCGGCTGCCGCTCAATTTTCCAATTATCCGACCGCAAACCAATGGCCTGGCAAACAGCAGACTTGAAGCGTCGGATAACCCTGAGCTTCCCTTAGTGTTTATCCGTCCTGCGCCCCATCGAAGCCATAGCACACTTGTACTATAGCTTGCGTCATTGCCCTCCCCCTAAGCTGTCAGCGCGCCATTAAAGGCCAACACCCCGGTATATAACTTTTCACGCAACATGGCGTGCAGCCCTGCACGTTCCGACGTTTCGTGGATGGCGCTGCGTGCGGCATTGAATTGAATGATTCGCTGGCGTGCGCTGTTGGGTCAACTTCGCGCCTGGCTGGGTGAAATGGAACGGTCCTGAACATTACTCAAGGTGAGTCTTATGTCTTTCAAGTATGGAAAAACACTTAAAAACGGAATGGCACTGTGCTTGCTGGCGGGCGTCCTGGGGGGTTGTACAAACACGGGGGACTTAATGAATTCGCTGAACGCCGGCGCGCAGAAATACAACGTCGGTTACCTGAAGCAAACCATCATTCCGGGCAAGACCACCAAGAGCCAGATCACCCAGATGTTTGGCGCACCGGCGAGCGAGGAGCTCAATTCCACCAGCACCAGCAATGAATCGAACTGGACCTATGACAAAAGGGAAGAAGGCCTGGATAAATACATGAAGCTGGCTCACAAGTATGTCTCCACCGAGACGAGCCTGAAGATGTACGACACCTCCGCGCAAATTTCCAAAGCCCAGGGTGTTGCCAATGACGTCGGTAGCGTCACCGGCCAGAAAACCGGCCAGAGCCAGACCCAGGGCACCGTCCTGACCATTTATTTCGTGGATGACGTGGTGAAATATTACCGGGTCTATTGAGGCGCCCGTTTTATTGAACCGTCTGGGGAGCGGTCCCTCTTGGATTCCCCCCAGACGCAGCCGCCAACCTAGCCGACCCAGCCAATCGCCGTTTTAGGGATCACTTCCGACTCGTCGAGCTTGGACGCAAACATGCTCACCGCCTCCAGCGCATCGGTGGTCCCGGCCCTGATCTGCACGATGACCGATCCCGCCTGGTCCGCCAGGGTTACGCCGCGCAGCGCGCCCTCGTGGGTCACGCTCATGCTGGCCACCGCATCGCGGGTTTCGGAGAGGATCATGCCGATCATCTCGGCGATTTCCGAGGTCGAGCGGCTGGTACGCCCGGCCAGTTGCCGGACTTCATCGGCCACGACCGCAAAGCCCCTGCCCTGGTCGCCGGCCCGCGCCGCCTCGATGGCTGCGTTGAGCGCCAGCAGGTTGGTCTGGTCGGCGATGCCGCGAATGGTGTTGACGATGGCAGTGATCTCTTCCGAACGCGCGCCCAGTTGCCCGACCAGGCGCGCGGAGGCGCCGATGTTTTCGGCGATCTGGCGCATTTCCTTGGCGGTTTGCTGGATCACTTGGGCGCCCTGTTCGGCGACGCGTTCGGTCTCGGAAGAAATATGGTACGCACGGGAAGCACCGCGTGAATCTTCTTCGAACTTTTCCACCCGTTCGGTAATGTCACTGGCGAACTTGACGACTTTGCTCAGTTTGCCTTCCGCGTCATAGACCGGGTTATAGCTGGCTTCCAGCCAAACCACTTTGCCATGTTTGCCGAGGCGCTTGAATTGACCGCTGAAGAACTCGCCGGCATTGAGACGACGCCAGAAGTCGCTATATTCGGAAGCGTTGACCAGGCTCGCCTCGCAGAACAAGCGATGGTGCTTGCCCTTGATCTCCGCCAGGGAGTAATTCATGGTTTGGAGGAAGTTTTCATTGGCGGTCAGGATATTGCCGCCCAAGTCGAATTCGATCACCGCCATGGCCCGATCCAGTGCCGCCAGCCGGCCACGGATTTCCGCATCGCTGGCCACCCGAGCGGTGACGTCCAGTGCGTACTTGACCACTTTCACGACTTTGCCCTGCTCATCCAGGACCGGGTTGTAACTGGCCTCCAGCCAGACATTGCGGCCTTGGCCGCTGATCCGCTGGAACGTCCCGGAAACGAATTGACCGGACCGCAGCCGGTCCCAGAACTCCCGGTATTCGGCACTGCCGGCCAACGCAGGGGTACAGAAATTGCGGTGCGACAAGCCCGCCAATTGATCTTCGCGATAACCCATGGTGTTGAGAAAGTTCTGGTTGGCCCGAAGCACTTTTCCATCCGGGCTGAACTCGATCACGGCCATGGACCGCTCCAGCGCACCGACCAATCCCTTATAGGTTGCCAAGTCGGCCGTCCTGGCCGTCAGTTCATTTTTTAGTGTTGTGTTAAACATGACGTACCCTCGACGAACCCAGGAAAATTCACCGGACCTCAGATGGCTATCGGCGAATAATTCAAGGACTGAAATGGTTCGAACGAATTATCTTTTGACGTCAAGAAAGACTATATCGGCGCACTTTATGGACTATCGCCAAAGGAAATATAGCGACCGCGCCGAGGCCTGAAAAAACGCTTATCGCGTGGAATATTTCATATTGATGATTTCACTGATCCGTTCCGGAACACCGTTGAACGCAGGCGTGACCGAGCGAATCGACTGGCCGCGATAAGGACCGTCCACCGGGAACCAGTTATGCACCACGACGACCTGCCTGGCGGCACCGCCCGTGGTGATTTCGTTGGTGAACTTGCACGTATCGAATGTCCCGAGCGCGGTCGTGAGGGTTTCCCGGCCGTTGTAGGTCAGCTTCTCGGAAATATCGAACTCAACTGTGCCGCCGGCACTCTGCGCCTTGTTCTTGTAGTTGACGGTGACCGTCTGGCCAGGCTGCAGATCGATCGGCGTGGCGGGCGGCGGGCTGTATGTCGAAGTCACCAGCGACGCCCCATCGCCATGCCGGTCGCCGTAGCGAATCAGTTGGCCATCCTTGATTTGCGCATAGGTCTTGGTGAGGTAAAACGGCACGTTGTTCAGATACGACGTGTGCAGTGATACCACCGGATCGGCGCCGGCAAAGGCTTCACGGGCCAGGGTCTCGGTTTTACTGCGACTGGTGGTTGGCGAAAGATTGTCGCGACTTTCCGACATCACCACGGTGCCCGGCTGGAAATCGGTCTCGCGGGTGCAGGGAGCGGACGACACGTCTGCCGCGTATGCCGCCGACGCAGCGGTCATGACGGTCCATGTACAGACGACAAGGGCGAGCCCCCCGGCGACACGCTTGCGATCATCGGTGTTCACGTCTGGATGGCTTGACGGTGTGTTATTCAAAAGCAGCTCCCTGTCGATTCGACTCATTTGCCCACTGCCCTTGTCTGCCTGGCAGAGCGCCCATAGATTAGAGTCCATGTCTCGACGCGTGCCATAGCGCAAATGTGCTATGGCTTCGTCCCGGAACACATGCATTCAACGATAAGGTACGTTTCATGAGCCAAGCGTCTTACGTTCCGCCCAAAGTCTGGAAACATGAGGCCCCCTCGGGTGGCCAGTTTGCCAGCATCAACCGGCCTGTCGCCGGGCCGACCCACGAAAAAGACTTGCCGATCGGCGAGCATCCCTTGCAGCTCTATTCGCTGGCAACGCCCAATGGCGTGAAGGTCACGATCATGCTCGAAGAGTTGCTGGCCCTCGGGCACGCCGGCGCGGAATACGACGCCTGGCTGATTCGCATCGGCGAAGGCGACCAGTTCTCCAGCGGCTTCGTCGAGGTCAATCCGAACTCCAAGATCCCGGCCCTGCTGGACCGCAGCGTCGAGCCGCCGCTCCGTGTGTTCGAGTCCGGTTCGATCCTGCTGTACCTGGCGGAAAAATTCGGCGCCTTGCTGCCCAGCGATCCAGCCGGCCGTACTGAAACCCTGAACTGGCTGTTCTGGCAGATGGGCTCGGCGCCTTACCTGGGCGGCGGTTTCGGCCATTTCTACGCCTACGCGCCAGAAAAAATGGAGTACCCGATCAACCGCTTCACAATGGAAGCCAAGCGCCAACTGGATGTGCTGGACCGTCGCCTGGCTGAAAACCGCTACCTGGCCGGCGACCAGTACACCATCGCCGACATCGCGGTCTGGCCGTGGTACGGCCAACTGGTGCGGAACAACGTGTACTCGGCGGCCGAGTTCCTGTCAGCCCACGAATACACCCACGTGCAGCGCTGGGCCGAGGAAATCGCCAATCGGCCCGCGGTCAAGCGAGGACAGCGTGTCAACCGGACCTGGGGCGATGAGGCGAGCCAGGTGCCGGAGCGGCATCGGGCGCAGGATCTGGAGTAGCCGTGACCTGACACGCCGTCATCGGCTACCCCGGCTGCTTCATTTCAACCCATTGGACAGGAATTGCTGCAGGCGCTCGCTGCGCGGGTTGTCGAGGATCTCGGCCCCGCCCTGCTCCTCGACCTGGCCCTGATGAAGAAACAGTAGTTGGCTCGAGACCTTGCGGGCGAAGCTCATTTCATGCGTCACCATGATCATGGTCCGACCTTCCTCCGCAAGTCCCTGGATGACCTTGAGTACCTCTCCCACCAACTCAGGGTCCAGGGCAGAGGTCGGCTCGTCGAAGAGCATGACTTCGGGTTCCATCGCCAACGCGCGGGCAATGGCGACCCGTTGCTGCTGGCCGCCCGACAGAAAGGCTGGAAACTGTTCGGCCACCCGTGCCGGCAGCCCGACCTTTTCCAGGTAATGCCGGGCCCGTTCTTCAGCTTCCTTTTTACCGACACCCAGCACCCGGCGCGGCGCAAGGCTGATGTTGTCGAGCACCGTCATGTGCCCCCACAGATTGAAATGCTGGAATACCATCGCCAAGCGCGTGCGCAGGCGCTGCAACTCACTGGCGTCGGCCACGTGCAGGCCCAGGTGATCCTTGACCATGCGAATCGGCTTGCCGTCCAGGCTCATGGCGCCATCGTTGGGGGTTTCGAGAAAATTGATACAGCGCAGGAAGGTACTTTTACCGGAGCCGCTGGCGCCGATCAGGCTGATGACATCGCCGGTACTGGCTTTGAGCGACACGCCCTTGAGCACTTCGTGGTTGCCGTAGCTTTTGTGCAAATCTTCAACGGTCAGTTTGTACATGTCGCAATCTTCTTCTTTAAGCGGATCGGGATGGGCAACGTTCAGGCAGGCATGACTAATGAGCCGGGCCGAGGAAAGCCAGCCAGCGACGCTCGGCGAGGCGGAACAGGCCGACGAGTGCGAACGTCACCGCCAGGTAGATCAGCGCTGCTATGCCAAACGATTGGAAGGTCAGGAAGGTCGCGGAGTTGGCGTCCCGGGCCACTTTCAAGATGTCCGGTACCGTCGCGGTGAAGGCCACCGTCGTGGAATGCAGCATCAGGATGACTTCGTTGCTGTAGTACGGCAGCGAACGGCGCAGCGCGGAAGGCATTATCACGAAGGCATAGAGCTTCCAACCGGACAGGCCATAGGCTTTGGCCGCCTCGACTTCACCATGGGCCATGCTGCGAATGGCCCCGGCGAAAATCTCCGTGGTGTAGGCGCAGGTGTTAAGGGCAAACGCCAGGATCGTGCAGTTCATCGCATCGCGAAAGAACGCATCCAGCAACGGCTGCGCCCGTACCGCCGCCAGGCTGTAGATGCCGGTGTAACAGATCAGCAACTGGATATAGAGCGGCGTTCCGCGAAACAGGTAGGTGTAGAACTGCACCGGCCAGCGCACCAGGCAACGGGACGAGACCCGGGCAATGGACAGCGGGATCGACACGATGAAGCCGACGAAAAGGGAGGCGCTGAGCAGCCACAGGGTCATCGCCAGGCCCGTGATCTGCTGCCCATCGCTGTAGAAAAATGGCTCCCCATACAATTTAAGTAGTTCGATCATCGCACGGCCTCCCGGCAACCCGTTGCATAACGCCGTTCCAAGTGACGCAGGACAACGTTGGAGACGCTGGTGATGACCAGATAGGCCAACGCCGCCAGCACCAGGAAAAAGAACAGTTGGTAGGTGCTCTTGCCGGCGTCCTGGGCGGCTTTTACCAGGTCAGCCAGGCCGATGATCGAGACCAGCGCAGTGGCCTTGAGGATGACCATCCAGTTATTGCCCAGTCCCGGCAGGGCAAAGCGCATCATCTGCGGAAAAATCACCAGGCGAAAGCGTTGCGCCCGGCTCAAGCCATAGGCAGTGGCGGCTTCCAGTTGCCCACGGGGGACGGCAAGCATCGCGCCGCGAAAGGTCTCGGTGAAATAGGCACCATAGATGAATCCGAGGGTGAGGATCCCGGCCGCGAACGGGTTGATCTCGATGTAGTCCCAACCCAGCGCGACCGTGAGCATCGTCAGCCAGGTTTGCAGGCTATAGAAAATCAGCAGCATCAGCACCAGGTCCGGTACGCCGCGAATAAGCGTGGTGTAGAGCTGCGCCGGCATGCGAAGCCATTGCTTGCCGGAGAGCTTGGCGCTGGCCCCGGCGAGCCCCAGCAGCACACTGAGCAGCAGCGAAGCGACGGACAATTTGACGGTCATCCAGGCACCGTTCAGCAACAGCGGCCCGAAGCCCTTCAGGCTGAACCCTGCGAGCCCCAGCGCGTTTGATAGTGTGTCGATCATGGTCAGCAACCTCAGGCGAAAAGATGCCCATCCCCGCGGACGAGCGTCGGAGGGTCATTTGCCGCTGTAGAGATTCAGATCGCCGAAATATTGCTTCTGGATCGAATCGTAGGTGCCATCGTCATGGAGCGCCTGGATGGCCTTGTTCAACAGGGCCTTCAAGTCGGCGTTGCCCCTGGCAATGCCGATGGCCGTCTTGGCCGGCAGGTAGGGGCTGTCCACGGTGTTGCTGAGTTCATAACCGGCACTTTGAGGCGACGCCATGAAACCCAGTTTCGCTTGCAGCGTGTCCTGGATGGAGGCGTCCAGGCGCCCCGCCACCAGGTCGTAATAAACCTGATCCTGATTCTGGTAGGACTGGGTTTTCACACCCGCTTTCTCCAGGACGGATTTTGCGTAGGCCTCCTGGATGCTGCCCTGGAAATAACCGACGGTCTTGCCCTTGAGCGAAGCCACCTCCTCGCTCAGCCCCGAACCTTTCTTGAACACGTAGGAGGTAGGACCGGAAAAGAGTTCGTCCGAAAAGTCGATGGCTTTTTCGCGTGTGGGGGTCACGGTCATGGAAGACAGGATCCCGTCGAACTTGCCGGCCCTCAGACCAGGAATAAGACCGTCGAAATCGCTCTCGACCCAGACGCACTTGACCTGCAGCCTGGCGCAAATAGCGTTGCCCAGATCGATATCAAACCCTTTGAGGCTGCCATCGGCCGATTTGGATTCGAAGGGCGCGTAGTTGGCATCGACACCAAAGCGCAGTGTCGTGTAGTCCTTGGCCGAAGCCACGCCCACACATAACGGTAACAGCAGGACCGCACACAACTTTCTCAACGAATTCATAAATACATCCCTAACTATTGTAATTGGATTAAGGGCAATCGATGTCGGGCACTGTTTGTTCCACGAGTGCAACGATTTCGACTTGAACATTACCGGAGCGTCGCGGTTTTACGAATATGGCAAAGTGAACGATATTGCGAGCAAACCGCTCGCCTTTCAGGCAGAGACCAACTTCATCATCAACAAACCACTGACAATCAGGACCGCAGCCACGACGCGCGACAGGCTGGCCGGTTCGCCCAGAAAAACGATGCCGACCACGAAAGCTCCCACCGCGCCAATGCCTGTCCAGATGGTATAGGCGGTGCCGAGCGGCAAACTTTTCATTGAATAGGAAAGCAAGGCAAAACTGGCAATGACCGTTATAAGGGTAACTACTGTCGGGCCGACCCGAGTCAATCCATCGGACTGTTTCATTGAAAACGCCCAGACCACTTCAAGTATTCCTGCAATTATCAAACTTAGCCAAGCCACAACTTAACTCCATTGAATGTACAGGCAATTATCCAAGGTCACTCAGAAATACCTGAATGCGATAACTGCTAAAGATCTTGTTAAAAGAACCCCCGCTGGTACGGGGGCAAAGACGGGTTGACCAAACCCAGTTGCGCGACCTGATCAGCCAAGTTACTTGAATGTTTCATCCAGTGCGGCGGTGATGTCGCTGATCAGATCTTCGGGATCTTCCAGGCCGACCGAAAAGCGCAAATGCCCGTACTGGCGGAATTCTTCAGGGTACTTGTCGAAACCGCCCCGGCCCTCCGCGCCGACGTGCACGATCAGCGACTCATCATGCCCCAGTGATACCGCTGACGTGATGATGCGCAGGTTCGAGACAAAGCGGTTTTGCGTGTCCGGATCACCTTTCACCGCAAACGCCATCATGGCCCCGTACCCCTTGCCGGCGAACTGTCGGCGCGCTAATTCGTGCTGGGGATGCGATGCCAGCCCGGGATAATAGACGTAGGCGATGCGATCGTCGGAATCGAGAAATTCAGCGACCCTCTCGGCGCTGCTCAGTAGCTGCTTCAGGCGCAGCGGCAGCGTGACCGAGCCGCGCATGATCATCCAGGCGTTGAACGGCGAGATCGTCGCGCCTAGGTCGACCAGCGCATCGTTCTTTATTTTGTCGATCAATTGCTGGGTGCCGATCACCACGCCGCCCATGGCATCGCCGTGGCCATTGATGTACTTGGTCAACGAATGCACGACGAAATCGACACCCTGCTGGCTTGCGCGGAAAAACGGCGGTGGCGTGAACGTCGCGTCCACGCTGATCAACGCGCCGTGGGCATGGGCAATGTCAGCCAACGCTCCAATGTCCGCCACCTTGGTGGTCGGGTTGGCGATCACTTCGGTGTGGATCAGCCGGGTATTGGGCCGTAGGGCCTGGCGTACCGTATCCAGGTCGCCAACGTCGACAAACGTCGCTTCGATGCCGTAGCGCTCAGGCAGCAGTTCCGCAAAGAGCCGCCAGACCGCCTGATAGGTAATATCGCTGACGATGACGTGATCGCCGCTCTTCAGGAATGAGAAAAACACCGAATGCAGCGCCGCTACGCCGGTGGCGAATACCACAGCCGCTTCACAACCTTCCAGTGCGGCGAGTTTTTTCTCCAGGCACACCTGGTTATGACCTTGGTTGCGCGTGTACACCAGCCCGTCCGGACTCGACCAGTCCATGGTGGCCGGGTCTTCAGGCAGTAGATAAGAGTTGGCCATCACCAGGGGCGTGCGAACTGCGCCACTGGTGGCGTCGGCAACGTTGCCGCCATGCACCGCCAGGGTGGCCGCAGACAGCGAGGACAGGTTCTTTTTATCAGGACGCATCGGTATTTCCTCAGAAGGATGTTGTTGTCTTGCCGGGTGAAATCACGCTTGCACCGGTGCCTGTATGGTTAAGGCAGACGACCTTGGGCTGGGTCATCTCCTCGTAGGCAAAACGCACGCCTTCGCGGCCCATGCTTCCGTATTTGAAGCCGCCGAAAGGCATCGCATCAAAACGGAAGTCCGACGAATCGTTGATCATCACACCACCCGCCTCCAGCCGTTTGGCGGCGCTCAGGGCAACGTTCAGGTCTCGGGTGAAAATGCCGGCGTGCAGGCTGTATTGCGGCTCATTGGCCAGCGTCAAGGCCTCATCCAGCGAGCCCACCGATTGCAGCATCACCACCGGACTGAAGACTTCCTCGTACCAGAGCGGACAGTCGCAGCCGACGTTTTCCAGGACCGTTGGCGAATACAGCGAGCCCACGCGCAGGTTGCCGAACAGCAACGTGGCGCCGTGATCAACCGCTTCGTTGACCAACGCTTCAGCGCGCTTGGCCGCCGCTTCGCTGATCATGGGACCGACGTCCGTGCGCTCGTTCGCAGGATCGCCGACGACCAGTGCGCGGGTCTTTTCGACAAAGCCTTTTTTGAAGGCGTCAAAGGCCGGCGCCTCGATCAAGATGCGTTGAGTGCCAATGCAGTTCTGCCCCGCTGCCCAGAACGCACCCGACACGCAGGCGTCAATGGCAGCGACGAGATCGCTGTCGGCCATGACGATTACCGGCGCATTGCCGCCCAGGTCCATTGCCAGTTTCTTCAGGCCGGCGATACGGGAAATCTGCTCACCGGTGACGAAGCCCCCGGTGAACGAAACCATGCGCACCGCGCGATGCGCGACCAAGGCCTTGCCCAACGCAGCGCCACCTGTCGCAACGCTCACCACGCCGGGCGGCAAGCCGGCGTCGATCAGGCAACCCACCAGTTTGATCGCCGACAGCGGCGTCAACTCGGAAGGCTTGAGCACGACCGCGTTCCCACCTGCGATGGCCGGTCCGAGCTTATGGGCCACCAGATTCAGCGGATCGTTATAAGGCGTGATAGCGACAATGACGCCGAGCGGCTCGCGGGTGTACCAGCCCTGGCGGGACTCCGACCCGGCGTAGGCATCGAACGGGATCACCTCGCCGGCATTGCGCCTGGCTTCCTCAGCGGAGAGTTTCAAGGTGTTGATGCAGCGCGAGACTTCCTTCCTTGCTTGCTTCAAGGTTTTCCCGGACTCGGCCACGATAAGCCGGGCAAACGCATCCCTGTCGGCATCGACACCTGACGCGGTGGCTTCCAATATCCGCGCCCGTTCATGTCGCGGCAGCTCCCTGGCAACCAGAGCCCCCAGCAGTGCCATGTCAATCAGCGGGGTCGCTGATGAAGCGGGCATGTCCATCACCTCACCCACTGGAGAACCGTCAAAGGGGTTGCTAACAACCATCGCCTTATAATCAGCCGCGAGCGAGAGACTCAAATTATTCATAATGATGGACCTGTTGTTTCAATACCAAACAGGTAACTGCACAGTCAGTCACGGCACGTTCTCGTTGTTATAGTTAGGTACCGACGATGATAATTCCGCCATTGATCTTTACGAAGATGGCAAACAGCGCGTTATTACGAGCAATTTGCTCGCGCATCGGCACACTTCGCTTTCCTGCTTACTTAGTACAAGACAAGACGAAAGACGTGACGGTATTCAAGACACCCGGCAACGCCGAGATCTCGCTCCATACTTTGTGGATGCGATCCGAATTCAGCGCCTCTACGGTCAAGACGATGTCGAGATCACCGCTCATCACGTTGCAGGACGTGACTTCGGGCATGGTGGCCACTGACCGGACCACCTCGGCATCGCGCATCCGGTCCTTTCGATAGACAAAGACCAGCGCCCTGATAGGCCCTGCTTCCGCCGCCGGCGTGCCCTTGACGATGGTATATCCCCGGATATAACCATCGCGTTCCAATCGCTCAATCCTGAGTCGCACGGCATTGCGCGACAAATTGACTTTCAAGCCGATTTCATTATGGGCAAGCCGTGCATGACGGGTCAGCTCATCCAGTATTTTTTCATCAACTTTATCGAGAACACGTTTCATCGCTGACTCCGGTTTTATAACGAGCGAGACTCCGTGTCTTTGGACAAGTCATCAATAAACTGCACCAGCGCGGTTATATCATTGGGTATTGAAATACAGCTTCGGTCGGACAAACGCTGCAGCCCTGCATCACTGATCGATGGATGGGTGGTCGCCAGGCAAATCATCGGAATCAGCAAGCTGCGCCGGCTGACACGCGCCGCACGCAAGCCGATGGCCGTGGGTGGACTGATCAAATAACCGCTATGTACGAAAACCTCATGGATGCTATTGAAGGCATCCGCATCCTCCACAGCGAGGGAGTCGAACAATTTGCGCGCTTGCAGCCATTCGTCCTGTTCCAACTGGATCCGCCCGTCTTCCTCCAGCCGCTCCATGTTCCTGGCGACTTTGTTCCCGCAACCATTGAGCACACTCCATTGCAACCGCTCGAAGTTCGAAGCCACGGAGACGTTCATGCACGGCGTCTGGGTCGCGCGGATTTCATGGCGGCGGTAGAGGTTGTTCTGCAGGAATTCGTGCAGGCCCGCATTGGCGTTGGTGGCCACGATCAATTGCCTGATGGGCAAGCCCATTTCCCTGGCCACGTACCCTGCGTACAGCGCACCGAAGTTGCCGGTGGGCACGCTGAAGGCCACCTCCCTCTTCGGTGCCCCGAGTTGAAGCGCCGAATAGAAAAAGAACGACAGGTGCGCCAGTACCCTTACCCAATTCACCGAATTGAAGGAGATGAGCGATTTGCGGGTTCGGTGGCTGCCCTTGAGGAACTTCTCGCATAACCGATGGCAATCGGCATAGTCCCCATCGACTTCGATGTTGATGACGTTGGATTGCCCGGTGCTCAACAAACGCCGTCGATGTGCTTGCGTCATGCCCCGTGACGGGTGCAGCACGACCACTGTCACGCCATGCACGCCGTTAAAAGCCTTGATCGCCGCTGCACCGGTGTCGCCGCCGGTACAGCCCACCACCAAGGCCTCCTTGCCACTCTTGGACAACGTGTACTCAATCAGCCGGGCCATCAGCTGTAGGCCGAAGTCCTGGTAGACGTTGGCGGGCCCGTGAAACAACTCCAGCACCCACTCGTTAGTCGCCGTCTGGTAAAGCGGCGCGACCGCCCTGCTCTTGAAGCCGCAATAGGCCTGCTCGACGATTCGGGACAACTGTTCCCGAGGTATCCAGTCGCCCAGGAAGGGACCGATCACCTGGCAGGCCAGTTCATGGAAAGGTAGCCACTCCAGCCTGGAAAGCGCCTGCTCCGTAAACCGAGGCACCTTGCCAGGAACGAACAATCCGCCATCCGGGGCATACGCGCCCATGAGCACTTCGCTGAATGCGTAGGTCTTGCCGGGTGTCCGTGTGCTGACGTAGTTCATGAATGAGACACCCTCTTGCCCTCTGCGGGACGACAACCTGTTGTTCAGTGAGCGCCAGGACCGGCCAATGCACTCTCGATCTGCGCACCCGGCATCATCGCCTGCAACCCTTCGATCAGCCTGTCTCCCGCCTCTGTCAACGCTTCGAGCGGCATCGCCGGCAGGCTTTCGAGGATGAACCACATGTGCCTGGCGTCCGCATCGAGACGGGTCCTGACGCCCTGTCGCCAGTTCCAGCGACGGCACGTCACACCCTGGTCGTCGCGCCAGACCACTTCGCCGGCGTCTGGAAATTCATGGGCGGGCGCGCCTTCTTTCATGGTGTCGAACGGTTCGGAGCCGTCGGCGATCACGAGCCGCGGCGAGCCTACGTAGGCCTCGATGTTTTCGCCGCCGACGGGGATCGCGTACTCGATGCTGATGGCGTTGTAGAGATCGACGACGGGATCCAGGCTCGGCAAGCTGCCGTCCCGCAGCACGCGCTTGCGCAGGGCCTCGGCAGAGCATGGCGTGCGTTGTGGCTTGGCGCCGAACTGTCGAAACGTGTCGGCCCATTGCTGCAGGTGGGCCTCACCCCAGGCAGGGCCGCCCGCCAGCACCGATTGGCAGGCACGATCCAGGGCCGTGCGGGCGACGTCCGGTTGGGTCAGCGGCGCAGCCTTCACCACGATGCTCAGGGCCCTGAACCCGGGCGCCAGCTCGGCAACGGCTTGGTCGATCAACGGCAGTACTGACAGCATCAAGGTTCTCCAGCGATCCAAATTGGCTTTCATGCTAGTCATCGCCGACCGCCAAAGTCAATATATCGACTTTTCTGGTCGATAAACTCCGACGAGCTGATTGACGACGCCACCGGCAACCGTCGAGAATCCCGGCCTATCTTCCTCACGATTCTTTGGCGATGACCCTGAATACCACTCTATCGACCACGCCTGGCGCGGATGCCCACGCGGTGAGCCTGGCCGTCGCCCGCACGCTCAAGCAGGCGCGCAAGGCTCAGAAAATCACCTTGGACGAGCTGTCCCGGCGCTCGGGCGTCAGCAAAGGGATGGTGGTCGAGATCGAGAAATGCACGGCGAACCCGAGCATCGGCATCTTGTGCAAGATTGCTGCGGCGCTGGGCCTTTCGGTGGCGGATATCGTCAACGTGGCGGAGCCACCGTCGGCCCACATCATCGACAGCCAGGACATCCCCACGCTGTGGACCGGGGAATTGGGAGGCACTGCACGCCTGCTCGCCGGGACGACCGGCCCGAACATGATCGAGTTGTGGCGCTGGGAGATGTTCCCGGGCGAATCCTTTTCTTCAGCCGGACACCCTCAAGGCACGCTTGAACTGTTCCATGTCGAGAAAGGCACATTGAGGTGTGTGGTGGGGGAAACGGAACTGGTGATTCCCGCCGGAAGCTCGGCGGTGGCGAAAACCGATGTCGCCCACGCCTATTCCAACGCGGGCAGGTCGAAGCTGGTCTTCACCATGTCGGTTGCCGAAATACATCAATAGGCATGC
>NZ_JAOSHO010000460.1 GCF_025917275.1 Pseudomonas agronomica
AGCGCACGCCGGTGAGGTCCACCAGGGCGCCAAACATGATTGGCAGCACGAAGCCACCCAGGCCGCCGGCCAGGCCGACGATGCCGGACACCGCGCCCATGTTCTGCGGGTAGTCATTGGCGATGTACTTGAAGACCGAGGCCTTGCCGAACGCGAAGGCGATGCCCATCACGAACAGCAGCACGGTGAAGAGCGTGGCGTTGAGGCCAATGTGGAAATCGACGATGCCGTTGACGGTCTGCACTTGCAGTTGGGTTTGCGGATAGGACAGCAGGAACAGGCAGATCCAGCTCACCCACAGCACCCACCAGGTCACGCTCTGGGCGCCCCAACGGTCGGACATCCAGCCGCCGACGGCCCGCAGCACGCCGCCCGGCAGGGAGAAACACGCTGCCAGCAGCGCCGCGCTTTGCAGGCTGAAACCGTATTCCTGCACGTAATACTTGGTCATCCACAACGCCAGGGCCACGTAACCACCGAAGACGATCGAGTAGTACTGGCAGTAGCGCCACACCGCAGGATCTTTCAGCGACTTGAGTTGCTCACGCAGCGTGGCGCCGCCGGCACTGCGGTGTTCTTTTTTCTCGGCAGTGAGAAACCAGAACAGCAGTGCCGTGATGAACAGGATTGCGCTGAACACCTTCGGCACCAGGTGCCATGTGCCCACCGCGATCAAGGCCGGCGCGAGGAATTTGGTCACAGCGGCACCGGCGTTACCCGCGCCAAACACGCCCATGGCAAAGCCCTGGTTGTGCTTGTCGAACCACTTGGCGACGTAGGCAATGCCCACCGAAAACGAGCCGCCGGCCAGGCCGACGAACAGGCCCAGCACCAGGAACTGCCAGTAAGCCGTGGCCAGGGTGATCAGGTAGAGCGGCAACACGCAGGACAGCATCAACAGGAAAAACACGATGCGTCCGCCGAAGCGGTCGGTGAGCAGGCCCAGGGGCAAGCGCACCAGCGAACCGGTGAGCACCGGCGTGGCGGCCAGCAGGCCGAATTGGGTTTCGTTGAGGGCCAGGAGTTCCTTGATCGGAACGCCGAGCACGGCAAACATCATCCAGACCATGAAGCACACGGTGAAGGCCAGGGTACTCATCCCTAGTACCAGCCCTTGTTGCACTTGCGCTCGCATCACGCTGCACCCCAGTCAATTCGTTGAGCGCAGACTAGTGATGCCTACCCCGCTAAAACTTGACCTGGGTCAACGAGCGCCAAGGGGGCATTGGCCTATGCTTGGCCCGTCTACCTCCAAGGAGGTAGACCCTGATATCGATAGAACCCTTTGTTTATCAATGTCTTGAGCAAGTCGGCCAAGGCTTTTATGGAAACGGAACGGCCGACAACTCTTTAGAGGTAGTGCGCCCAGGATCGGCTGCAACACCCCACGACCCAGGGCGCGCTTGATGCTCGGTCTACCGATTTTCTCCAAGGGCCAGCGCTCATGATGCGTTGGCTGCGCAGCTCCCTGCCCGCTCGCGCCGGGCTGGCGGTGATCCTCATCGCCATTCTCGCCCTGGCCAGTTCCTTGAGCGCCGGACTGATCGCCTGGTTCAGCCAGGGCGACGCGGCGGCCATCAACACCGCCGGTTCCGTGCGCATGGAGACCTACCACCTGAGCTGGAAACTCGCGGCCGGCGACGCCAACGATATTCCTGCGGTCGTCGACAGCCTGCAGCAACGCCTCGACAGCCCGGCCCTGCGCGCGGTGCTTGAAGACGGGCCGGAAACTTCCCTGCACAAAAGCTATCGCGACCTCATGCAGCGCTGGAACCAGACCTTGCGCCCCGCCATCGAGCGCGGCGACTCGGCGTTTTTCCAAGCCAGCGCCCGTTCCTTCGTCGAGCAGTTGGACCAGTTCGTCACCCTGCTGCAACGCCAGAGCGAACACAAACAGGGCTGGCAGCAGGCGATCCAGGGCATCGCGTTGTTCAGCACCATGATCATCCTGCTGGTCGGCCTGTATGAATTGCAGTACGGCGTGGTCATGCCGCTGCAAGAACTGGTGGACGCCACCCAGCGTTTTCGCCGTGGCGAATTCCAGGTGCGGGTCAATCACCAGTCCGAGGATGAGCTGGGCCAGTTGGCGACCAGTTTCAACACCATGGCCGAGACCATCGAGGAGTCCCACCGCACCCTCGAAGCCCAGGTGCAGCAAAAGACCCTGAACCTGCAGCAGGCCAACGCCGCCCTTGAATTGCTCTACCAGAGCAGCCGCAGCCTGGCGACACGCCAGGCCAATGCCGAAGGCCTGGATGAGTTGATCCGGCGCTTCCAACAGCGCCTGCCCGGCCTGCGCCTGACGCTGTGCCTGCAAGGACAGCTACAAGCACCGGCCCGGCACCTGCTGGCCCTGCATGGTGCCGCCAGCCGCCAAGTCTGCGCCACCAGCGATTGCGCCAGTTGCCACAAACACAACGCCGCGCGCCCGCAGGCTTTCAGCATCAGCAACCAGGGCACCGAGCTGGGTGAACTCAAGGCGCATTTCATCGACGGCCATGCCGCGCAGCCCTGGGAAATCGCGCTGATCCAGGCCTTGGCCAACCTGATCGGCACAACGTTGTCCCTCAAGCGCCAGCGCGAACAGGACCATCGCCTGCTGCTGCTCGACGAGCGCACCATCATTGCTCGGGAGCTGCACGACTCCCTGGCCCAGGCCCTGTCGTACATGAAACTGCAAGTCAGCCGCATGCAGACGTTGATGCGTCGCGGCGAACCGGTGCAGACCCTGGAAAACGTCACCGGCGAACTGCGTGAGGGCCTCAACAACGCGTATCGCCAACTGCGCGAATTGCTCACCACCTTCCGTTTGCAGATCCGCGACGATGGACTGGTGCAGGAACTCAAGGACACTGCCGAGGAGTTCTCCAACCGCGGCGATTTCCACGTGCACCTGTTCATTGACACCCTGGCCTTCGAGCTGTCGGCCAGCGAGCAGATCCACATCCTGCAGATCACCCGCGAAGCCCTGTCCAACTGCCTGCGTCATGCCCATGCAGAGAACGCCTGGCTCGAACTGCGCCAGGAAGGCGAGACCGTGCGCCTGTCCATCGAAGACGATGGCCGGGGCTTCAGCGGCGAAGTGGACCAGCGCGAACACCACGGTCTGAACATCATGAACGAACGCGCACGCAGCCTGCGCGGCCAACTGGACATACTCTCTCGAACGCCCCAGGGCACCTGTCTCCAGGTGCGCTTCCAACCGGAATTCCTGGGCCATCACTCCGAAGGCATCGCAACATGAACGCCCCTTTGCGTCACACCCTGCTATTGGTCGACGACCATCCGATGATGCGTCGCGGGATCCGCCAGATGCTCGAACTCGAAGACGATCTGCACATCGTCGGCGAAGCCAGTCATGGTGAAGAAGCCCTGGCGCTGATCGAGCCGCTCAAGCCCGACCTGGTGCTGCTGGACAACAACATGCCGCAAATGAACGGCATCGAGACCCTGCGCCGCCTGCGGGCGATGGACTACACCGGCAAGGTCCTGCTGTTCACCGTGTCCGACGCCGAGGACGACATCCGCGACGCCCTGCGCCTGGATGCCAACGGCTATTTGCTCAAGGACATGGAACCCGAACTGTTGATCCAGTACATCCGCGACGCCCTCAACGGCGCGCTGGTGATCAGCCCTGGCCTGACCCGCGTCATGGCCCAGGCCCTGCGCTCGCCACCGCGCCAGGCCGACGTGGAACTGACCGAACGCGAGCGCCAGGTACTGAGGACCATCGCGGGTGGCTACAGCAACAAAGTCATCGGCCACAAGCTGGGCATTACCGAAGGCACGGTGAAGGTGCACGTGAAGAACCTGCTGCACAAGCTCGGCTTGCGCTCGCGGGTCGAAGCCGCGGTCTGGGCGATGGAGCATTTGCGCGGGGCGGGCTGAACCCTCTGGAGCCCATTGAATTAACACACAACCCGTGGCGAGGGAGCTTGCTCCC
>NZ_JAOSHO010000461.1 GCF_025917275.1 Pseudomonas agronomica
GCGCGCACCGGCTTCCCTGTTTCACCCTATCGGCCATCGCCATAGAGCACCTGAAACAAGCCGCGAAGGTTAGAGGGTTGGGGTTGGAGCGTCAATTAAAGCCGCGACGGTCATAACCTCGGACATTGGCCCGGATCAATAAACTGACGTCAATCTTGTGTGATGCTGCGGCAAGTGATATCAAAGAGACACTATGACCCGATATCACAAGAACAAGAGGGCAAACGCATGCAAGGCATGATCATCAGCAATCCGAAGCTGGAATTCCTGCGCCCGGTGTTGGAACGCTGGTTCGACTGTATCGACCGCTACAACGCCGTGCGCGGCGATAACGACACACCTTATTGGCACGATGAAAAAGCCAACCTCGGGTTGCTGTCGGCCGCCGCCTGGATGGCTGAAATGGTCACGCTGCAGGACGCACCCACGCGCAAACAGAACGAAGAAGGCGAACGCAACGCCCGCGCCGACCTGTTGATCGCCAGCACCGATGAACGCGCCTTCATCCAGGCGACGCAACGCTGGCCGAAGGTCAACAACCTGAACCTGACCCAACCGCTGCTGGAAGCCACCAGCGACGCCAAGCGCATCAGTTACGCCAGCGACTTGCGGCTCGGCTGCCTGTTCGTCGCCCCGCAAAAAGCGCAGCAGAGCGCCACGCCCGAAGAGCTGCAGGACATGATCGATGACTTGCAAAAGGAAAACACCTGCGCCGTGGCCTGGTATTTCCCATATGCCTATCGCAAATTGCGCAACGAAGCCGGGCATTATCATCCCGGCGTCGCGGTGCTGTTCAAGCAGGCTCATGGTTGATTGTGGGAGCGAGCCTGCTCGCGAAAGCGGTCAGCCTGACATCGAAATGCTGGCTGCTATGCCGTCTTCGCGAGCAGGCTCGCTCCCACAGGGAATTCGTTTGCCTGGCGGGTTTCCCCACCGTTGAACCATCCCACGTCTACGCTTCTCTATGAATAACATCATGCATTCATAGGGAAGCCCGCATGCTCAAGCCATCTCACCTGTTGATCGTCGCCCTTGCTACCGGGCTAGTCGCTTGCGGCGAGTCTTCCACCTTGCAGGTTTCCGACGGGATCGGCCCCTCGCCGAAACTGCCCGAGCCGAACAAAACCCTGATCCCCACCGTGAATATCGCCGAAGCCGTCGGGTGGCCGGACGGCGCCAAGCCAACCCCGGCCCAAGGCCTGAAGGTGGCGGCATTCGCCGAAGGGCTGGATCATCCGCGCTGGCTCTACGTCCTGCCCAATGGCGATGTACTGGTGGCCGAAACCAATGCGCCACCCAAGCCCGACGATGCCAAGGGCATTCGTGGTTGGGTCATGAAAAAAGTCATGGGGCGTGCGGGCGCCGGCGTGCCGAGCCCCAACCGCATTACCTTGCTGCGCGATGCCAATCATGACGGCGTTGCAGAGACGCGGACGATCTTCCTGGAGAATCTCAACTCACCGTTCGGCATGACGCTGGTGGGCAATGACCTGTACGTGGCGGATACAGACCGGTTGATTCGCTTCCCTTATAAGGAAGGCGACACGAAGATCACGGCACAGCCGACCAAAGTGGTCGATTTGCCGGCCGGCACGCTCAACCATCACTGGACCAAGAACGTGATCGCCAGTCGGGACGGCAGCAAGCTGTACGTCACCACGGGTTCAAACAGCAACGTTGCGGAAAATGGCATGGAGGCGGAAGAAGGTCGCGCGGCGATCTGGGAGGTGGACCGGGCCACCGGTGCTCATCGCATCTTCGCCTCAGGTTTGCGCAACCCCAACGGACTGGCTTGGGAGCCTCGCAGTGGCGCATTGTGGACAGCAGTAAATGAACGGGACGAGATTGGTAGCGACCTGGTGCCGGACTACATCACCTCGGTGAAAGACGGCGGCTTCTACGGCTGGCCCTTCAGTTATTACGGGCAGAATGTGGATCTGCGGGTCGAACCACAAAACCCAGAACTGGTGGCCAAGGCTATCGCCCCTGACTATGCCGTCGGCCCCCACACCGCGTCATTGGGCCTGACCTTCGCCGAAGGCAGCACCTTGCCCGCGCCTTTCACCGAAGGGGCCTTCGTCGGGCAGCATGGTTCCTGGAACCGCAAGCCCCACAGTGGTTATAAAGTGATCTTCGTCCCGTTCAACGCAGGCAAACCGGTGGGACAACCGGTGGATGTGCTGACAGGTTTTCTCAACGCAGACGAAAAAGCCCAGGGCCGGCCGGTGGGCGTGGTGATTGATAAACAGGGCGGTCTGTTGGTGGCGGATGACGTCGGGAACAAGGTCTGGCGGGTTTCGAAGAACTAAGAACCGGAACCGAACCGTGGCGAGGGAGCTTGCTCCCGCTGGGCTGCGTAGCAGCCCCAAGCTTTTAGCGGTTGCTGCGCAACCGAGCGGGAGCAAGCTCCCTCGCCACAAGAGTCTCTCCCGCAGAGTCGATCTTCTTAATCGTCAGGGATTACGCGCCAGATGCTCCGGCTGCAACACGCGCTTGGCGCCCAGGTAGGCTTTCTGCCAATAGGCCTTGGACAGACTGTCCAACTTGACCGTCCCGCCCGTGGCCGGCGCATGGACGAAACGTCCTTCTCCCACATAAATCCCGGCGTGGCTGACCTGGGAGCCGCCATTGGTGGCGAAGAAAACCAGGTCGCCCGTTTCCAACGCATCCTTGCCGACCTCCGGCGCCCGCATGCTAATCATTTCCCGGGTGGAACGCGGCAGGGAAATACCGGCGGCATCACGGTACACGTAGCCGATCAAGCCACTGCAATCGAAACCTGAATCCGGCGTGTTGCCACCCCAGCGATAGGGCGTTCCCACGAGCCCCAGCGCGCGGAACAGCACGTCTTCAGCGGCCGGAGACGAAGGTTGGGAGGGAGCGAATACCACCGGAGCCCGCACGGGCGCGGGTGGTGGAGTACGACTGGCACAGGCGCTGAGCAGCGCGGCAAGAAGCATGAGAGCGAGGCGGGCCGACGTCGACATATGCAGAACAATCCTGATCTGGATGCGGCTTTTCTGCCGTGGAGATGGAAACAAATCCGCCCGCGTAGTACGCAGGCGGATTGCCATCAATCAATGATCAAGGATTCTAGCGGCTATGGGGCAAACTTCAAGTAAGACTTTAAGTTTGCCCTACAACCTGTGCGCTTACTTGCGAGCCGTGACCACGGTCGGTGCCATGGCGAGGGCGCGCTTGGCTTCAAGGAAGGTCTTGCTCCAGTAGCTGTCGCCCAGGCTGTCGATTCGCACCCCACCGCTGCGGCGGCTGCTGGAGTGGATGAACTGGTTGTCGCCCAGGTAGATACCGGCGTGGCTGACGCGACCGCGACGACCGTTGGTGCTGAAGAACAGCAGGTCGCCAGGCTCCAGCTGATTGCGTGCAACCAGTGGGGCGTTCACGTTGATCATTTCGCGAGTGGAACGCGGCAGGTTCATGCCGGCCTCTTCGCGGAACAGATAGCCGATGAAACCGCTGCAATCGAAGCCGGCTTCAGACGTACCGCCAAAACGATAACGAGTACCGATCAAGGACATGCCACGCTCCAGGATGCTGTCTGCCAGCACTGGAAGCTGATAAGGCTTGCTGCCGGCGAACTCTGCCAGCTCTTTGTCGGTGGCCATTTCTTCCTGGAACGCAACGGAGGAAGACTGGGCGGTTACGGAATTCTTGACCTGTACTTGTGGCGCTTGCTGGGACACTGGGGAGTGGGCAGCGCAACCGAACAACAGGGTAACGAGTGCGAGAGGCACGAGGGGTGCGAAGCGATTTAGCATGGGCACGACCGTGGCTGAAGTAGTAAAGATGGCGAGACTATGCCTTCTATCGTCCTCATTTGCAAATTCAATCGATGCAAATGTGACTTCTCGGTTTTACGTTTACATCTAAGCGCTTAAGCCCCATTTAGAACT
>NZ_JAOSHO010000462.1 GCF_025917275.1 Pseudomonas agronomica
CGGCGTGATGAAGGCAAAGCTCGAGGCGAGGAACACCGGCACCTGGCGCCCGGTGACGATTTGGAACAGGATCGTTCCCAGGCCGGCGGTGAACAGCGCCACGTTCGGGTCCAGCCCGGTGATCAGCGGCATCAACACCAGCGCGCCGAAGGCGACGAACAGCATCTGCGCGCCGGACAGCACCTGGCGCCAGAGCGGATCGTTGAACTCGTCCTGCATGCTCAGGCGTCCTTCTGCTTGGTGCCGAAGATCTTGTCGCCGGCATCGCCCAGGCCGGGGATGATGTAGCCGTGTTCGTTGAGTTTCTGGTCGATGGACGCGGTGTAGATGGTCACGTCCGGGTGGGCGTCTTCCACGGCCTTGATGCCTTCGGGCGCGGCGACCAGCACCATCGCGCGAATGTCGCGGCAACCGGCTTTCTTCAGCAGGTCGATGGTGGCGACCATCGAGCTGCCGGTGGCGAGCATCGGGTCGATGATCATCGCCAGGCGCTCGTCGATTTCCGGTACCAGTTTTTCCAGGTAAGTGTGCGCTTGCAGGGTCTGCTCGTTGCGAGCCACGCCCACGGCGCTGACCTTGGCGCCCGGGATCAGGCTCAGCACGCCTTCGAGCATGCCGATGCCGGCGCGCAGGATCGGCACCACGGTGATTTTCTTGCCGGCGATTTTCTCGACCTGGACCGTACCGGCCCAGCCGTCGATTTCATAGGACTCCAGCGGCAGGTCCTTGGTGGCTTCGTAGGTGAGCAGGGCACCGACTTCCTGGGCGAGTTCGCGAAAGTTCTTCGTGCTGATGTCGGCGCGGCGCATCAGGCCGAGTTTATGTCTGATCAGCGGATGGCGGATCTCGAGGATGGGCATGGGGAAGGCTCCGGCGGCGGGCAAAAAAACCGGCCTAGATTAATCTATCCGAGGGTGTTGTCCTATAGACAATACAGAACGTTAGTCCACAAATGCTTGATCTGGCCGGGCGGGATGCGTACCTTTGCCGGCTTTTCCGAACTGCCACCCCTGGAGAGCGTTATGTCCGCTGATCTCGAGCATATCCGTCAAGTCATGCGAGAGGCTGACTGCCTGTACACCGAAGCTGAAGTCGAAGCGGCCATTGCCCGTGTCGGTGCGCAAATCAACGATCAGTTGGCCGACAGCAATCCGGTGGTGTTCTGCGTCATGAACGGCGGGCTGATTTTTTCCGGCAAGCTGCTGACCTATCTGAATTTCCCGCTGGAAGCGTCCTACCTGCACGCCACCCGTTATCGCAACGAAACCAGCGGCGGCGACCTGTTCTGGAAAGCCAAGCCGGAAGTCTCGTTCATCGACCGCGACGTGCTGATCATCGACGACATTCTTGATGAAGGCCACACCCTGGGCGCGATCATCGATTTCTGCAAACACGCTGGCGCCCGCGCCGTGCACACCGCCGTATTGATCGACAAGGACCACGACCGCAAGGCCCGTCCGGACCTGAAGGCCGACTTCGTGGGTTTGCCGTGCATCGACCGCTACATCTTCGGTTATGGCATGGACTACAAAGGCTACTGGCGCAACGCCAACGGCATCTTTGCGGTCAAGGGAATGTAACCAGATGACGGGCCCGGCGTTCCTGGATCAAGCCTTGTTCGATGAGCTGGCCGGGAAAGCCGCGGCCAGCCCACGCGGGCGTCAGCATCACAACTTCCACCAGATGGACGAGCCGTGCCATCGCATGGCGGTGGGCTTGCAACCGTCGACCTACATCCCGCCACATCGCCATTTGAGCACCGACAAGGCTGAGACCTTGCTTGTGCTCAAGGGTCGGCTCGGTGTACTGATCTTCGACGAGACCGGTACGGTGCTCGACAAGCGAATCCTGCAGGCTGGAGGCGATTGCCTCGGTGTCGACTTGCCGGCCGGCGTCTACCACGGCCTGGTGGTGCTCGAAGCCGACAGCCTGATGTTCGAATGCAAGGCCGGCCCGTACCGGCCGGTGGGCGAGGGCGAACTGGCCCATTGGGCACCTCGCGAAGGCGAGCCCGGTGCAGCGCAATACCACGCCTGGATGCGCGCTCAGTTCGATTGATCACCCTGTAGTGAGGAGGCTTTTGTGGCGAGGCGCGTCTTCAATGGGTCGTATGACTGGCCAGCCATTTCTCGCTCTTGACCCGCGCCTGTTCCAAGGTCTGCACATACGCCAATTGGCGCTGTTCACGATGTATTCCAGCGCGGCGCAGTTTCAGGCGTACCCTCGGCGCGGTCGCGACCAGGATCAGGCCGATGCCCTGCTTGCGGTAATCCCTCAGGATATTTTCAAACGCGGCCAGGGCGGTCATGTCCAGCATCGGTACGGCGCTCATTTCCACGACCACCACCCGGACACCCGGGTCGAACTTGCGCAGCACGTCCAGGGCTTTTTCCGCTGCGCCAAAGAACAGCGGCCCGCGAATCGCATAGCAACGAACATGCTCGGGCATGTCCAGCAAGGCTTGGTGGACATGGCGCGGCAGCTCGGCGCTGTCGGTCAGTTCGCTCATGCGCTTGATAAACAGTCCGGCCGCCAGCAACAAGCCGACGGCGACGGCCATCACCATGTCGAACAGCACGGTCAGGCTCAGGCAGGTCAACAGGACCAGCACATCGCTGCGCGGTGCGATGCGCAGCGTGTGCAGCACATGCCCGGCCTCGCTCATGTTCCAGGCCACCATCACCAGCAATGCCGCCAGCGCGGCCATGGGCAAGTAGCTGAACAGCGGTGCCAGCAGCACAATCGCCACCAATACCACCAGGCTGTGGATGATCGCCGCCAGCGGTGAGGTCGCGCCGCTGCGCACGTTGGTGGCGCTACGGGCGATGGCGGCGGTGGCGGTGATGCCGCCGAACAGCGGTGCAACCAGATTGCCCAGGCCCTGGCCCATCAGCTCGGCGTTGGGGTCATGCTTGCTGCCGGTCATGCCGTCCGCCACCACGGCGCACAACAACGATTCGATGGCACCGAGCATGGCGATGGCAAACGCCGGCCCCAGCAATTGGCGGAACAGGTCATAGGAAAGCACCAGTGCATGACCTTGGCTGTCGGGCAGGTTCCACGGCCAGTCGAAGCTCGGCAGGAAAGGCGGGATGCCGGGATAGGCGATGCCATCGACCACATAGCTGAAGCGTTCGCCCAGTGTCGCGATCGGCCATCCGCCGCGCTCCATCGCCATCCCCAACAGCGCGCCCATGAGCAAGGCCACCAGATGCCCCGGCACCCTGGGTACCCAACGCGGCCAGGCAATCAGCACGGCCAGGCATGCGGCGCCGATGATGCCATCACCGAGGTGGGCGCTGGGCAACGCGGCGACCAGCTCACCGAGCTGTTCGATGTAGTGCTTGGCGTGGCCTGCCGTGGTCAGTCCCAACAAGTCCTTGAGTTGCAGCGTGGCGATCACGACACCGATCCCAGCGGTGAAGCCGAGAATCACGGGATAGGGGATGTACTGAATCAGCCGCCCGGCACGCATCAATCCCAGGGCGACGAGAATCAAGCCGGCGAGCATCGTGCACAACAGCAGGCCGCCCAATCCGTATTGCTGGGTGATGGGCAGCAGGATGACGACAAAGGCTGCCGTCGGCCCGCTCACATTGAAACGCGAGCCGCCGGTCAGCGCGATCAAGGGCGCCGCCACCAGCACCGTGTACAGGCCATGCTGGGGCGGGACGCCGACGGCGATGGCCAGCGCCATGGCCAACGGGATGGCGATGATGCCCACGGTGAGCCCGGCCACCAGATCGCCGCGCAGGCGTTCAAGGGTATAACCGGCACGCCAGGCTTGGCGCCAGGCGGCGAACAGCGGTGGGGCGGAGAAGGACATGGATACTCCACACGAAATTGAACGGAGTGAAACGCCTGGACCTGCAGACATATTTCCCGTGGCGAGGGAGCTTGCTCCCGC
>NZ_JAOSHO010000463.1 GCF_025917275.1 Pseudomonas agronomica
GTGGGAGCGAGCCTGCTCGCGAAGGGGCCGGGACAGTCGCCAACATTCCTCCAGGCAAAAGAAAACCCCCGATAAACCAGCGGTCTATCGGGGGCTTCTTTCAGCAGGCGCTTTTACACGCCCACCCGCTCAGCTTATTGGCAAGCTTCGCAATCCGGCTCGTCGATCGCGCAGGCCTTTGGCACTGGCGCAGGTCCTGCTGGAGCAGCCAGGACCGAGTCGTCACCGTGGTTGCCGCCGCTGGAAACCGCGTTCAGCTTGCCGGTGTTGATGGTCGACTTCTCGGTGCTGGTGGCGGCCAGGGCACGGAGGTAGTAAGTGGTTTTCAGGCCACGGTACCAAGCCATGCGGTAGGTCACGTCCAGCTTCTTGCCCGAGGCGCCGGCGATGTACAGGTTCAGCGACTGGGCCTGGTCGATCCACTTCTGGCGACGGCTGGCGGCGTCGACGATCCACTTGGTGTCCACTTCGAACGCGGTGGCATAGAGCTCCTTGAGTTCTTGCGGGATGCGCTCGATCTGCTGCACCGAACCGTCGTAGTACTTCAGGTCGTTGATCATGACCGAGTCCCACAGGCCGCGGGCCTTGAGGTCGCGGACCAGGTACGGGTTGATCACGGTGAATTCGCCCGACAGGTTCGATTTCACGTACAGGTTCTGGTAGGTCGGTTCGATCGACTGCGACACGCCAGTGATGTTGGCGATGGTGGCGGTCGGTGCGATGGCCATGATGTTCGAGTTGCGGATGCCTTTCTGCACACGGGCACGAACCGGTGCCCAGTCCAGGGTTTCCTTCAGGTCGACGTCGATGTACTTCTCGCCACGCTGGGCGATCAGGATCTGTTGCGAGTCCAGCGGCAGGACGCCTTTGGACCACAGCGAACCCTGGAACGTCTCGTAGGCGCCGCGCTCGTCGGCCAGGTCGCAGGAAGCCTGGATCGCGTAGTAGCTGACCGCTTCCATGGACTTGTCGGCGAACTCGACCGCGGCGTCCGAACCGTACGGGATGTGCTGCAGGTACAGCGCGTCCTGGAAGCCCATGATGCCCAGGCCGACCGGACGGTGCTTGAAGTTCGAGTTCTTCGCTTGCGGCACCGAGTAGTAGTTGATGTCGATCACGTTGTCGAGCATGCGCACGGCGGTGTTGACGGTGCGTTGCAGCTTGGCGGTGTCCAGCTTGCCGTCGACGATGTGGTTCGGCAGGTTGATCGAGCCCAGGTTGCAGACCGCGATCTCATCCTTGTTGGTGTTCAGGGTGATCTCGGTGCACAGGTTCGAGCTGTGGACCACGCCCACGTGCTGCTGCGGGCTGCGCAGGTTGCATGGGTCCTTGAAGGTCAGCCATGGGTGGCCGGTTTCGAACAGCATCGACAGCATCTTGCGCCACAGGTCTTTGGCCTGGACGACTTTGAACAGCTTGATCTTGTTGTACTCGGTCAGGGCTTCGTAGTACTCGTAGCGCTCTTCGAAGGCCTTGCCGGTCAGGTCGTGCAGGTCCGGCACTTCGGACGGCGAGAACAGGGTCCACTTGCCGTCATCGAAGACGCGCTTCATGAACAGGTCAGGGATCCAGTTGGCAGTGTTCATGTCGTGGGTACGACGACGGTCATCACCGGTGTTCTTGCGCAGCTCGATGAACTCTTCGATGTCCATGTGCCAGGTTTCCAGGTAAGCACAGACCGCGCCCTTGCGCTTGCCGCCCTGGTTGACCGCAACGGCGGTGTCGTTGACCACTTTGAGGAACGGAACGACGCCCTGGGATTTGCCGTTGGTGCCCTTGATGTAGGAGCCCAATGCACGGACCGGGGTCCAGTCGTTGCCCAGGCCGCCGGCGAATTTCGACAGCATGGCGTTGTCGTGGATCGCACCGTAGATGCCCGACAAATCGTCCGGCACGGTGGTCAGGTAGCAGCTCGACAGCTGTGGACGCAGGGTGCCAGCGTTGAACAGAGTCGGAGTCGAGGCCATGTAGTCGAAGGACGACAACAGGTTGTAGAACTCGATCGCACGGTCTTCACGCTGCTTCTCTTCGATCGCCAGGCCCATGGCCACGCGCATGAAGAACACCTGCGGCAGTTCGAAGCGCACGCCATCCTTGTGGATGAAGTAACGGTCGTACAGGGTCTGCAGGCCCAGGTAGGTGAACTGCTGGTCGCGCTCGTGGTTGATCGCCTTGCCGAGTTTTTCCAGGTCGAATTCGGCCAGGACAGGGTTCAGCAATTCGTACTCGATACCCTTGGCGACGTAGGCCGGCAAGGCCTTGGCGTACAGGTCGGCCATTTCGTGGTGGGTCGCGCTCTCGGCGACTTCCAGGAAGCTCAGGCCTTCGGCGCGCAGGGTGTCCATCAGCAGGCGCGCGGTCACGAACGAGTAGTTCGGCTCGCGTTCCACGAGGGTCCGCGCGGTCATCACCAGGGCTGTGTTGACGTCCTTGAGGGCGACGCCGTCATAGAGGTTCTTCAGGGTTTCGCGCTGGATCAGGTCGCCATCGACTTCTTCCAGGCCTTCGCAGGCCTCGGTGACGATGGTGTTCAGGCGGCCCATGTCCAGCGGCGCGAGGCTGCCGTCGGCGCGTGCGATGCGGATCGAAGGGTGGGCCTGGACCGGTGCGTCGGCCGGCGTGCGGGTGGCACGCTCCTTGGCGCGGGAGTCACGGTAGATCACATAGTCGCGAGCGACTTTCTGCTCGCCGGCACGCATCAGGGCCAGTTCGACCTGGTCCTGGATTTCTTCGATGTGGATGGTGCCGCCCGAAGGCATGCGACGCTTGAAGGTCGCGGTGACCTGCTCGGTCAGGCGGGCCACGGTGTCGTGGATTCGCGACGAGGCGGCAGCGGTGCCGCCCTCAACTGCGAGGAACGCTTTGGTGATGGCGACGGTGATCTTGTCATCGGTGTAGGGAACGACAGTGCCGTTACGCTTGATCACGCGCAGTTGGCCCGGCGCGGTGGCGGACAGATCCGGGCTCGAATCGGCGGCCAGCGGCGCGGTGCCCTGCGGGTTCTCGCGAGTTGTGTCGGTGTGCATGGGTGTCTCCACGTTCTCTATGTTTATTTGGGCACCATCACGGTGCCCACCGTTCCGTCCTGAAGCACTACAACCGACTGGCGCCGGGTATAACAACTTCGGGACAGTAGGAAGCGGGCCACGGGCACCGCCTCCATCCGAAGTTCTTGGGTAACGGGCCTGGGCTCGAAACCTGGTTTGCAAGGTGGCAGCAAAGGACTGCAACACCCGTACCGTTTCGGTCGTTTTCGACCTCCGAAACGGTTGCCATCCGCAGGGGCGGTCTGGACTTGGGAAACTGCGGTGTTGCAGGAGGACAGAGGCAAGAAAAGCGCTTGAATTCTCTATCCAACTTGTGTTTGGTTTTTGGCCTGAAACCCTACATGTAGGGTTTTTTACGCGGCGGGCTACAAGATAATGCGTTTTGGGGCACGAATCAACGTGCTGCCTGTGGATAAGCCTGTGCGTAATTTGTGTGCGAAACGTGGAACTGCTCTGTAGGCCGCGACCTAGCTGGAGCGAGCCTTTTTTCAATGATTCTGACGACTCGAAAACAGTCCGAGGTTTTTTGCGGGCGCGGACGTTACCACACAAATCCAGCCCGACCGAACGCATTTGTCCGCTTGTTTTCTGCGCAGGCGGCGTTTATACAATCGGCCGGTGCATGGGCGTGTTTATCCTCCTCTTCCGATATGACAAAAGATGGAGGGGCGGTAGTCATTGTGGGAGCGAGCTTGCTCGCGATGGCGGTGTATCAGCCGACAAAAATGTGGATGTGAATCCGCTATCGCGAGCAAGCTCGCTCCCACAGGGTTCGCGTTTTCCTTTATACCCACAAAAAGAAGAGGCCCCCCAGTGGAACAAGAAGCCTGGCAGATTTTGATCGTCGAGGATGACCAG
>NZ_JAOSHO010000464.1 GCF_025917275.1 Pseudomonas agronomica
CGGGAGCAAGCTCCCTCGCCACAAGAGCCCCTTCAGGCCCGCGCAGCACGCCACGCCTCGATCAACTCCACAAACCGCCCCTGCACGTCCCGGATCAACGTTTCATCATCGATTTCCCCGGCCAACCAGGCCCGGCTCGGTTCCTGGAAAATCGTCCGGCCCACGGCAAACCCCCGGCAAGTGGTGCTCTGGCTGGCCTGGCGAAAGCCCTCGGCCAACGCGGACGCCGGCGCGTTGAGACCCAGCAGCACGACGCCACGGCAGTACGGGTCGCGTTGCCGGATCAACTCGTCGAGCTGTTTCCACTCATCGGCCGTCTGCGTTTCGATCTTCCACCACGCCGGAAAGATGCCCAGGTTGTAGAGGCGCTTGAGCGCGCGATAAAGGACATCCGGATGAGCCGATGGATGATCCTTCGGCGGGATGACTTCCAGCAGCAGTTCATGCCCGCTGACCTGGGATGCCTTGTACAAGCCCATCAACTGCGCCTCCTGCTCCAGGCGCAACAGCGGTTCGTCGTCGGGGTGAAATTGCACCAGGCACTTGATGATCTGTTCCTGCGGCCAGGCGATCAGGTTGCTGCCAATGGAGCGCCCATGCTCGAACGCCAGCGGTCGCGAGCCCTGCACCTCCACGGGCCGCGCCACCCACCAGCCACGTCCGGTGGCCGCGTTGAGGGAATCCTGGCCGAAACGCTGGTCGGCCAGCAGCCCGACGTCGGCCTCGATGCCCTGGCGCTGCAGGTCGGCTTCGACCCGCTCCACGGCCTGGATGAACAGTTGCTTGAGTTCGCCGATGCAGCTCAGTTCACGACCGCCCTTCTGCGCCAGTTCCACCAATTGCCAACGATGGTCGAAGGCAAAGATGAACAGCTGTTTCCAAGCCTTGCGCGGCACGCTGACCTGATGCAGCCGTTGCAGCACCGCATCCTGGTCAGGCCGGGTAATGGGCACCGGGCTCTTGAACAGATAATCGAGCTCGGCCCGGGTCGGCATCGCCGGGGCGCAGGCATGGCGCGACACCACCAGGCCGCCACAGGCGTTGGCCAACTGGCAGCAGCGCTCATCGCTGGCGTCTTCCAGCCAACCGGCGAGAAAACCCGACATGAACGCATCGCCTGCGCCCAACACATTCAGGACCTCGACCCGCACGCCCGGATAAAGCGCACCGTCCTCCAGTCGGCTTGGGATCTCACCGTGGATCACCGTGCACCCTTGCGGGCCGAGCTTGACCACGAGGGTGGCGGATGTCAGCGAGCGCACTGTCCGCAGTGCGGTCAATAGATCTTCGCTGCCACCTGCAATCAGGAACTCTTCTTCGGTGCCGACGATGAGGTCGAAACGCGGCAGGATGCCTTGCACGTGCTGGCTGACTTTACGATCGGCGACAAAACGGGTTTCGCCATCGGCCTTGCCTGCCAGGCCCCAGAGGACCGGACGGTAATCGATGTCGAGGACGCATTTGACGTTGTGTTTGCGCGCATGGTCCAGCGCCTGGATGCTCGCGCCATAGACGCCTTCGGTGGAGAAGTGGGTGCCGGTGATCAGCAGCGCCTTGCTGGAGGCGATGAAGGCTTCGTCGATGTCTTCGGCCCGCAGCGCCATGTCGGCGCAGTTTTCCCGGTAGAACACCAGGGGAAAGGTCTCGCGATCCTTGATACCCAGCAGGACCATGGCGGTGAGTCGTTCAGGATCGACCTTGATTGCGCTGACGTCACAGCCTTCGCGCGCCAGGGACTCCACCAGGAAGCGCCCCATGTGATCGTCACCGACCCGGCTGAGCATCGCCGACCTGAGCCCCAGGCGAGCCGTGCCGAAGGCGATGTTGGCCGATGATCCGCCCAGGTACTTGGCGAAGCTTGAAACATCTTCCAGGCGCGCGCCGACTTGCTGCGCGTAGAGATCGACGCCCAGGCGTCCCAGGCAGATCACATCCAATTGACGCCCACTGGCAAAACGAGTCTGGCCCATGCTGGCTCCTGTTATTTTTATCAGCCTGCGCGGGTCGTCGGAACCGACCTCAGCGCTTTGGTGGATGCAGACTAAAACGAGCGAGCGCCAACAATCAATATTTTTTCCATATATTTTTCTATTGGAATATTTTTTCCAATACTCTACAGCTCAACCGGGCCAGACGCAGTGCATCGTTTCAGCAAGCGCTGCAACTTCGTTCAACCATGATTTTCCCCGCGCCTACGCTGTAGACTGCGACCAGCCAACCTATTGTCGAGGGCGGCCCGTTTCCGCGGGCTGCCCTATAAGAACAAGCCAGAAGGATTTCCTATGACCCGCCCCGATCTGCCGGTGCCGTCCGAGAGCGCGTCCGAAGCCGCCCTCCCCAGCCCTCCGATCAACGCCGAGCGTCTGCTGCAACTGATTACCGAGGAATACGAGAGCCTGCCGCGCCAGCTCAAGCGGATCGCCAGCTACATGAGCCAGCAAAGCGACCGGATCATGGTTGATCGCATCAGCGACATCGCTCGGGAATGCGAAGTACACCCTTCGGCCATCGTGCGGTTCTCCCAGCGCTTCGGCTTCAGCGGGTTTAGTGAAATGCAGGCCTTGTTCCGCGAGGCCTATACCCACAAGACCACGCCGGTGCAGAACTACCAGCAGCGCATCCGCAGCATGATCGCCAACAAGTCGCAGAAGGCCAGTGGCGGCGATCTGGCCCGCGAGTGTGTCAACGCGACCCTGTCAGGCATCGAGCGCCTGGGGCTGGAACTGGACGACGAGGCGTTCGAAAAAGCCGTGGACCTGGTGGTCAATGCCGACAATATCTATGTGGTCGGCGTGCGGCGTTCATTCGCGGTGGCCGACTACCTGGTCTACAACCTGCAGCACACCAACAAGCGCATTCACCTGGTGTCCGGCCTGGGCGGCAGCTATCGCGAACAGATGCGCAGCGTGCGGGCCAATGACCTGGTGATCGCCATCAGCTTTACGCCCTACGGCAAGGAAACCCAGCACTGCTTGCGGATTGCCCAGCATCACCAGGCCAAGACGCTGATCATCACCGACAGCAACCTGTCGCCGCTGGCCAAGCGGGCCAACGCGGTGCTGCTGGTCAACGAAGGCAGCTCGTTCGCGTTCCGTTCGTTGAGCGCCACGTTGTGCCTGTGCCAGGCGTTGTTCATCGCCGTGGCCTACCGCCTTGAACTCAAGGTTGATGAAATTCATGAACAGGTCGGCTTCGAGGATTGATGCCCGACCTGAAAATTGCTGAAGGAGAAGCCATGAAACTGATCGGCATGCTGGACTCGCCCTATGTGCGTCGCGTCGCCATTTCCGCCAAACGCCTGGGAATCGCCCTGGAGCACGAATCGGTGTCGGTGTTCAGGCATTTCGAGCATTTCCAGAGTATCAACCCGGTGGTCAAGGCACCGACCCTGGTGCTGGACGATCGCTCGGTGTTGATGGATTCCACGTTGATCATCGATTACCTGGAGGCCCTGGCCGGGCCAACCCGCAGCCTGATGCCGAACGATCCGGGGCAGCGGTTGCGCTCGTTGCAACTGATCGGGTTGGCCTTGGCGGCGTGCGAGAAGTCGGTGCAGATCTATTACGAACGTACCCTGCGGCCGGCGGAAATCCAGCACGGTCCGTGGCTCGAGCGGATCTGCGGCCAACTGCTGGCGGCATACGGCGGGTTGGAGCAGGCGCTGGCAAAACAGCCATTGCCCACCGATGGCTCGATCGACCAGGCCGGCATCACCGTCGCCGTGGCATGGACCTTCACCAACCTCCTGGTCGCGGACCAGGTCGAAGGCAAAGCCTTCCCACAGATCAGCGCATTCACCGCCTACGCCGAGGGGCTGGAAGCGTTCCTCAGCACACCGGTGGAATAACCGGCTGATTACGTCCCTGTGTGGGAGCGAGCCTGCTCGCGAA
>NZ_JAOSHO010000465.1 GCF_025917275.1 Pseudomonas agronomica
ATACGCAGTGCAACGAACGAAGCCCCCATTCCAGAAGTGCTTCAAACTGTCGCAGAACAAGGCCTCCAAACCATCTGATCCGGTTTTTATCAAGCCACCTGAGCCTGTTATGCAATCAGTTCAATGGTCATAGTGCCCCGGCCAGATAGCGGCTGATGAGCGACCGACCATGAGCGAAAGAATCCCCGTCCAGTTGATACAGACCTTCGATCCCACACCGACGAAGATAAAATCCAGGACCACCGACCACCTGATCCATACCCGCAGCTTCACCGGCCTGTTCCGCACCCTGCGCATCAGCGGTGCCGGCGTCCTGTTCCTGCTGTTCTTCGGCACGGTATGGCTGAACTGGGGCAATCGCCAAGCGGTACTCTGGAACCTTTCCGAAAGCAAATTCCACATCTTTGGCGCGACCTTCTGGCCCCAGGACTTCATCCTGTTGTCGGCGCTGCTGATCATCGCCGCCTTCGGCCTGTTTGCGATCACCGTGTTTGCCGGGCGCGTGTGGTGCGGCTACACCTGCCCGCAGAGCTCGTGGACCTGGATCTTCATGTGGGTCGAAAAAATCACCGAAGGTGAACGCAACCAGCGGATCAAGCTGCAGGCCGCGCCGTGGGGCTTGAACAAGTTAGTGCGGCGCTCGGCCAAGCACACGTTGTGGCTCGCCATCAGCCTGCTCACCGGCCTGACATTCGTGGGCTATTTCACGCCGATCCGTCCGCTGGCCGAGGAACTGCTCACCTTGCAAATCGGCGGCGTGAGCCTGTTCTGGGTACTTTTTTTCACTGGTGCTACCTACCTTAATGCCGGCTGGCTGCGTGAAGCGGTGTGCATGCACATGTGCCCTTACGCGCGATTCCAGAGCGTGATGTTCGACAAGGACACCTTGACCATCTCCTACGACGTAGCCCGTGGTGAAATTCGCGGGCCGCGCAAACGCGAGGTGAACCCCGGCGATATTGGCCTGGGCGACTGCATCGATTGCCAGATGTGTGTGCAGGTCTGCCCCACCGGCATCGATATCCGCGATGGCTTGCAAATGGAGTGCATCGGTTGCGCGGCATGCATCGACGCCTGCGACTCGATCATGGACAAGATGGGTTACGCCCGCGGCTTGATCAAATACACCTCCGAACGCCAGCTGCAAGGCGGGAAGACTCACCTTTTGCGGCCACGGCTGATTGGCTATACCGCCGTGCTGTTGGTGATGATCGGTGCGCTGGCCGTAGCGCTGGTGCAACGGCCCATGGTGTCGCTGGACGTGAGCAAGGACCGTGGCCTGTTCCGTGAAAACAGCCAAGGCCAGATCGAGAACATCTACAGCCTGAAAATCATCAACAAGACCCAGCAACGCCAGGCCTATCAATTGTCCCTGGTGGACGGTGACGGCTTCGTCCTGCAGGGCAAGACGCAACTGAGCCTGGCGCCGGGAGAAATCATCGACGTGCCGGTATCGGTGGCGATGCTCAGCGAACGGCCGCGGAGCGGTTCCCAGGAGATGACCTTCAAGGTTGCGGACAGTGACGAGCCTGATATCTACAGCGAAGCAAAAAGCCGTTTTGTAGCACCGATGAATCGATGAAGCCTTAAGATGCCTCGCTCCACAGTCAAAAGCGCAAACCACGCGTTATCCATTACCGGGCCAGCCATGAAACGCTACGAAAAATTCGCCGATGACATCGCTGAACTGATCCGCTCCGGCATGCTCGGGCCCGGCCAGCGCGTGCCGTCGGTGCGCTTCGCCAGCCAGACTTACGGCGTCAGCCCATCCACCGTTTTCCAGGCCTATTACCTGCTCGAGCGACGCGGCATGATCCGGGCGCGGCCGCGTTCCGGTTACTTCGTCAACAATCATGCGCCGAGCCCGTTCTGCGAACCGGTCATCAGCACCCAGGTGCATGAGTCCACCGAAGTCGACGTCAGCGAACTGGTGTTTTCGGTGCTCGAGTCAATCAAGGACCCTTCCACCGTGCCATTCGGTTCGGCCTTTCCCAGCCCGACACTGTTTCCGTTGCAACGATTGTCCCGTTCGCTGGCCAGCGCCACGCGTGAAATGGATCCGCGCATGGTGGTCACGGACATGTCGCCGGGCAATCCGCAACTGCGCCGCCAGATAGCCTTGCGCTACATGGTTGGCGGGCTGATGCTGCCCATGGAGGAACTGCTGGTCACCAACGGCGCCCTGGAAGCCTTGAACCTGTGCCTGCAAGCCGTGACCGAGCCGGGCGATTTGGTGGCGATCGAAGCACCTGCGTTCTACGCCAGCCTGCAAGTGCTGGAGCGGCTGAAACTCAAGGCCGTTGAAATTCCCGTCCACCCGCGCGACGGCATCGACCTCGCCGTGCTGGAACAGACCCTGGCGCGCCATCCGATCAAGGCGTGTTGGTGCATGACCAGCTTCCAGAATCCCATGGGCGCGACCATGCCCGAAGCCCGCAAACAGGCACTGGTCGAGTTGTTGCGCCGGCATCAGGTGCCGCTGATCGAGGATGACGTCTACGCCGAGCTCTATTACGGCCAGCAGGCGCCCAAGCCGGCCAAGGCGTTCGATACCGAAGGCCTGGTGATGCATTGCGGTTCGTTCGCCAAGAGCCTGGCCCCGGGCTATCGCATCGGCTGGGTCGCCGCCGGACGTTATGCGCAGAAGATCGAACGGCTCAAGCTCATGACGTCCCTGTGCGCCTCGATGCCGGCCCAGGCCGCTATCGCCGACTACCTGCAACACGGCGGCTACGACCGGCACCTGCGCAAGTTGCGCTATGCCCTGGAAGAACAGCAAAGCGCGATGCTTGCCGCCATCGGCCGGTATTTCCCAGCCCAGACCCGCGTCAGCCAGCCGGCCGGGGGTTACTTCCTCTGGTTGGAACTACCGGAACAGATCGACTCGCTGAAGCTGTTCCAGATGGCGTTGGCGCAAGGCATCAGCATCGCACCCGGGCCGATCTTTTCACCGACCCGGCGCTTCAGGAATTGCATTCGGCTGAACTATGGCGGGCCTTGGACCGAGGTATCGGAAAAGGCCATGGAGACGTTGGGGCGGATTATCCGGTCGTTCTAATATTTGGTTTGCCAGCACTACCGCCATCGCGAGCAAGCTCGCTCCCACATTTGGAACGCCCCTGTGGGAGCGAGCTTGCTCGCGATGAGGCCAGGGCAGACCGCCCAGTTCTCAGCGCCCACCACCAAGGTCCACAAACGTCCCCGTCGCATACGAGGCCTTGTCCGACAGCAACCAGATAATCGCCTCCGCCACCTCATCCGGACGTCCGCCCCGGGCCATGGGAATAGCAGACTCCAGTTTGCTGACCCGGTCCGGATCGCCACTCAAGGCATGAAAATCGGTATAGATGTAGCCCGGGCGTACGGCGTTGACGCGAATACCTTCGCCGGCCACTTCCTTGGACAGACCAACGGTGAAAGTATCCAGCGCGCCCTTCGAGGCCGCGTAGTCGACATACTCCGCTGGCGCGCCCAAACGGGCCGCAACCGACGAGACATTGACGATGCTGCCACCCTGCCCACCATGCCGGGGCGACATCCGCAACACTGCATGCTTGGCGCACAGGATCGGACCGAGCACGTTGGTCTTCATGATTTTCTGGATGCGGAACTCGGACATTTCATCGAGGCGGGATTTGTGGGCGACCGTACCGGCGTTGTTCACCAGGGCGGTGACTCGGCCCAATTCAGCGTCGACGCGGTTAAACAGGCCGACCACCTCATCTTCGATGCTCACATCGGCCCGCACCGCAATGGCTTGCGCGCCCTTGGCCCGGACCTGTTCGAGGATGTCCTGGGCAGCGTTTTCATCGGATTGGTAATTGATGCAGATCCGATAGCCCAGGTCCGCCGCCAACAGCGCCGTGGCCGCCCCGAT
>NZ_JAOSHO010000466.1 GCF_025917275.1 Pseudomonas agronomica
GCCGAGTTGGAACACATCCCCGGCGATGCTCTCGACCGCGAAGTCTTCGTTGACGCTGCCGATGTTCAAGCCCTGCGGTTCGAGCAGCACGCTGTAGTCAGCGTTATCCGGGATGGTGCCGCCGCTGGTCACCGCCGTCAGCTTGCTGCCCCGGCGCCCGCGCAAGGTGCGGGTCACGGCATCGCGGTGCAAGTAGGCGCTGCGCACGCCTTGCCGGCCGTTGAGGCCTTCGGCGAGCATTTGCAGCAGGGCCTGGTAGTGTTTTTCGTCCAGCCCGGCATAGGGCGAGGCGCGGCGGAACATTTCCAGCAAGGCCTGTTCATGCCATTCCTGGCAACTGACCTCGGCGACGATCTGCTGGGCCAGGACATCCAGGGGCGCCTTGGGGATGTGCAGGATGTCCAGCTCGCCACGGCGCACGCAATCGAGCAGGGCGGCGCATTCGATCAAGTCGTCCCGGGTGGTGGCGAACAGGCGCCCCTTGGGCGTGCCGCCGACCTGGTGGCCGGAGCGGCCAACCCGTTGCAGGAACGCCGAGATCGAACGGGGCGAGGCGATCTGGCAGACGAGGTCGACGTCGCCGATGTCGATGCCCAACTCCAGCGACGCCGTGGCGATCAGCACCTGCAGTTCGCCGCGCTTGAGGCGTTGCTCGGCGTCGAGGCGAAACTCCTTCGCCAGGCTGCCGTGGTGGGCCGCCACGGCGTCCTTGCCCAGGCGCTCGCTCAGATGCCGACTCAGGCGTTCGGCCAGGCGCCGGGTGTTGACGAACACCAGCGTGGTCCGGTGCGCCCGGGCCAGCTCGGCGAGGCGGTTGTAGACCAATTCCCACACGTCGTTGGCCATCACCGCCGACAGCGGCACGGGTGGCACCTCGATGTCCAGGTCCCGTGGGCGGGCGTGGCCGATGTCGACAATCTCGCAGGTGCGCCCTTCGCCGACCAGAAACCGTGACACCGCTTCGATAGGCTTTTGCGTGGCGGACAAGCCGATGCGCATCAGCGGTTCGGCGCACAGCGCTTGCAGACGCTCCAGGCTCAAGGCCAAGTGACTGCCGCGCTTGCTGGCAGCGATGGCGTGGATTTCATCGACGATCACCGTGCGGGTGCTGGCGAGCATCTGCCGGCCGGAGTCGGAACCGAGCAGCACGTAAAGCGATTCGGGTGTCGTCACCAAGATGTGCGGCGCGGTCTTGCGCATCGCCGAGCGTTCTTTCTGCGGCGTGTCACCGGTGCGCACGGCGGTGGTGATGGGCAAGGGCGGCAAGCCCATTCGCTGCAACTGCTCGGTGATGCCGGCCAGGGGATTCTGCAGGTTGATCTGGATGTCGTTGCTCAAGGCCTTGAGCGGCGAGACGTAGACCACCAGCGTCGCGTCCGGCAGGCCGCCTTGTTCCAGGCCGCGGTGCACCAGGTCGTCCAGCACTGCCAAAAACGCCGTCAACGTCTTGCCCGAACCCGTTGGCGCGGCGACCAGCACCGAACGACGCTGGCCAATCAACGGCCACGCCCGGGCCTGGGCGGCCGTGACCGCCGGGAAAGTCTGGCTGAACCAGGCGCGAACGGCGGGGTGAAAGCCTGCCATGGCGTGGTCGGCTGCAAGGGGCAGATTCATGTGGGCAGTTTAGGCGGGTGGGGTGGGGATGATGCAAGTACCGTCCGAGATCTCTATCGTCTGTTCCGGCCCCATCGCGAGCAAGCTCGCTCCCACAGGGGATCTCCAATGTGCATGCGATCCCTGTGGGAGCGAGCTTGCTCGCGATGAGGGCCTCAAGACCAGCACAAACCCGGCGATCTGCACTTTACGGATGACGGTTGCGCACTAAACCCGCAAAATGCAACGATTCCGACCACGCCTGCGGGCGTTGTCGACCAAATTCTTGTGCCAACAGACTGGGCCTGCTGACTTTATGCGAATGCGCCTTATGTTACTGGGCGGCGGAAATGCCCTTGGGCAGGCGCTGATTCGCCTCGGTGCAGAAGAAGACATCGGTTTTCTTGCCCCCCGCCCCCCCGAAGACGGCTGGGATGCCGCGAGCCTGACGCAACTGCTCGACGACACCCGGCCGGACGCCTTGATCAACCTGGCGTACTACTTCGACTGGTTCCAGGCGGAGACTGTCAGTGAGCAGCGCCTGGCCAGCCAGGAGCGGGCGGTCGAGCGCCTGGCGGAACTGTGCCAGCATCACAATATCGTCTTGCTGCAACCGTCGAGCTACCGCGTGTTCGACGGCTCCCGCGCCACTGCGTACAGCGAAAAGGACGAGCCCGTCCCCCTGGGCCTGCGTGGCCAGGCCTTGTGGAGAATCGAGCAAAGCGTGCGCGCCACCTGCCCGCAACATGTATTGCTGCGTTTCGGCTGGCTGCTGGATGAGAGCGCCGACGGCATCCTCGGCCGTTTCCTGGCCCGGGCCGAACAGCCCGACGAGTTGTTGCTGGCCGACGACCGACGGGGCAATCCGACGCCGGTTGACGATGCGGCGCGCGTGATCATCTCGGTGCTCAAGCAACTCGATTGTGCGGCGCCGCTGTGGGGCACCTATCATTACGCCGGCCATGAGGCGACCACGCCGCTGGCGCTCGGCCAGGCGATCCTCACCGAAGCCCGCGCCTTGCATCCGCTGGCGATCGAGTCGCCCACCCCCCAGGCCCATGCCGCAAGGCCGGACGCCGCGGAAGAACCGCAGCATGCGGTCCTGGCCTGCAAGAAAATTCTGCACACCTTCGGGATCAAGCCCCGCGCCTGGCGCGCCGCGCTCCCAAGCTTACTGGATAGGTTTTATCGCCATGGCTGACGGCCCTGTACTCATCACCGGCGGCGCGGGTTTCATTGGTTCGCACCTGACCGACGCCTTGCTCGCCAAAGGGCACTCGGTGCGCATCCTCGATGACCTGTCCACCGGTCAGCGCAGCAACCTGCCGCTGGACAACCCTGCGGTGGAACTGATCGAAGGTGACGTCGCCGATGCCGCGCTGGTGGCTCGGTCCATGGTCGGTTGCAGCGCCGTGGCGCACCTGGCCGCCGTGGCTTCTGTGCAAGCTTCGGTGGATGATCCGGTGCGTACGCACCAGAGCAATTTCATCGGCACCCTGAATGTCTGCGAGGCCATGCGCCAGAGCGGCGTGAAGCGGGTGCTGTTCGCCTCCAGCGCAGCGGTCTACGGCAACAACGGCGAGGGCGAGTCCATCGACGAAGACACCCCCAAGGCGCCGCTCACGCCCTACGCGGCGGACAAGCTGGCCAGCGAATTCTATTTTGATTTCTATCGTCGCCAGCACGGCCTGGAGCCGGTGGTGTTCCGCTTCTTCAACATCTATGGCCCGCGCCAGGATCCGTCCTCGCCGTACTCAGGGGTCATCAGCATTTTCAGCGAACGGGCGCAGAAAGGCCTGCCGATCACCGTATTCGGCGACGGCGAGCAGACCCGGGATTTCGTCTATGTCGAAGACTTGGTGGACGTGCTGGTCCAGGCCATCGAAAAGCCTGAGGCGGAAGTGGGCGCGGTGAATGTCGGCTGGAACCAGGCGACGACGCTCAAGCAGATGCTCCAGGCCCTGGCCGTCGTGGTAGGCGACTTGCCTGCGATCAGCCATGGCCCGGCGCGTTCCGGTGACATCCGCCATTCGCGGGCCAACAACCGTCGCCTGTTGGAGCGTTTCAGCGTTCCAGACCAGACGCCGATGAGCGTGGGGTTGGCGCGGTTGTTGGGGCGCTGAGTTTCACCGTCGCAAAAAAAGGCGCCTTTCGGGGCGCCTTTTTTGTGAGTCATGCATCGCTTTTGTGGCAAGTGAAACCTGTGGCGAGGGAGCTTGCTCCCGCTGGACTGCGAAGCAGGCCCGACGAATTTGCGACCGCTTCGCGCTCGAGCGGGA
>NZ_JAOSHO010000467.1 GCF_025917275.1 Pseudomonas agronomica
TGGGAGCGAGCTTGCTCGCGATGAGGCCAGCTCAATCAGCCTCGATCTGCGCCAATGCCGCCGCCAACCGAACCCCACTCGCCCTCCCACAATTGAGCTGAACCCGCTCCAACCCCAACCAGTTGGCCATGCCCCGCAGATTCGTCGCCAACGCCAGCATCCCCTCTTCATCCAGTCCCGCCTCTTCCTCGTGCACTGCATGCACCGCCAATTGCCCCAACGCCCGCTCCGCCCGCAAGTCCACCCGTGCCGCAATCCGCTCGTTGTGCAGAAACGGCAGGACGTAATAGCCATACACCCGCTTGTGCACCGGCGTGTAGATCTCCAGCCGATAGCGAAAATCGAACAGCCGCTCGGTGCGGCTGCGCTCCCAGACCAGCGAATCGAAGGGCGATAGCAGCGCACTGGCGGCGACCTTGCGGGGAATTTTCACGATGGGTCGGCACCAGGCTGGCTGCTTCCAGTCCTCAACCTGGCAACGTAGCAGTTCGCCCGCCTCCTCCAGTTCGGCGAGCCGCTCGCGGGCATCCGTCGGACTCAGGCGAAAGTAGTCGCGCAAATCCTTTTCGGTACCGACACCCAAGGCTTCGGCGGCATGGACCAGCAACGCTCGCTGGGCCTGGGCTTCATCCGGCAGTGATTGCTGCAGCACGGAGTCCGGCAGGACCCGTTCCGGCAAATCGTAAAGCCGCTCGAAGCCCCGCCGCCCCGCCACCGTCACTTCACCCGCCGCGAACAGCCATTCCAGCGCATGCTTTTCCGCGCTCCAGTCCCACCACGGGCCGGCCTTTTCCTGGCGCGTGGACAAACTGCCCGCGCCAATTGCGCCCTGCTCCCGTACCGCTTGCAGGACGCGGCGAATCACGTCTTGCTGCTCCTGGCCGAAACGCGCCAGTTGCTGATAGATACCTTCGCCACGCGCAGCACGGGCCATGCGCCAGCGCAGCAACGGGTACATCGCCACCGGCAGTAGCGAGGCCTCATGTCCCCAGTATTCAAATAGCGTGCGATGGCGGCCCTGGCTCCAGGCGGCTTGATCGAGCAGGTCGCGGTTGTAATGACCAAGGCGGGAAAACAGCGGGAGGTAGTGCGAGCGCACCAGCGCGTTGACGGAGTCGATCTGCAGGACGCCGATGCGTTCGATCAAGCGGTTGAGACGCGAGGGTTGCACCGAAGCTGGCGGTAACCGCCCATCGAATCCTTGGGCGGCCAACGCCAGACGCCGGGCCTGTTTGAGGGTAAAGGATACAGTCGCGGGCATGGAAATCTCCTTGTCTGCTCGCAACCTACCTCACCATTGGACGGTTTGTGTAGGGAAGGATGGCTCATTTGTGCATCGGGTCATCCCAGAATGGCCGAACCACTTCGTGTTCCACGTCAGCACGACTCACGCCGATGTCCTTGAGCGCCTCGTCGCTCATCGAAGCCAGCAATTCGCGTTCATGGTGCAATTCGTACCAGCGGCTAAACTTGTGCAACAGCGCGCTGAGCGAAAAACCATGGGATGAGAATTTGTCGATCAGTAAATACCCTTTTTGACCTTTCATCGTGATGTCCTCCGTTGGGGATGGCTCTAGTCTCGCGCCAAGGCTAAGATCAATCCAACGAATGTTTCTTATGCAATACATCTCGGAGATTGATCAATTGTCGAGTTACCCGAGCATCGATACCGAAGTGCTGCGCACCTTTGTCGCCATCGCCGACCAAGGGGGGTTCACCCGTGCCGGGGAAATGGTCAACCGCACCCAATCCGCCGTGAGCATGCAGATGAAGCGTCTGGAGGAGGACGTGCTGCAGCGTCGGCTGTTCGAGCGCGACGGACGCCAGGTCAAGCTCACCGCCGAAGGCCAGGTGTTGCTGGGTTACGCCCGGCGGATCCTCAAGCTGCACAGCGAAGTGTTCAATACGCTGCGTGAACCGCACATGGTCGGCACGGTACGCATCGGCACGCCAGATGATTACGTGATGCGGTTCCTGCCCGGGATCCTGCAACGCTTCGCCCAGTTTTATCCGCTGATCGAAATCGAAGTGCACTGCGAATCGTCCAAGCAGTTGCTGCTGCGCCAGGACCTGGACTTGTCCATCGTCACCCGCAAGCCGGGGGATGAGATCGGCCAGTTGCTGCGCAAGGAGCGCTTTGTCTGGGCCGAAGCCGCCTGCTTCAATGTCCATGAACAAACACCGCTGCCGCTGGCGATGTTCAACAGTGATTGTTTCTGCCGCCAATGGGCGTGCAATGCATTGGATGCCATGGGCCGCGATTATCGCGTGGCGTACAACAGCTCGAGCCTTTCGGCGCTGATGGCCGTGGTGGGCGCGGGCCTGGCGATCACCGCGCAGTTGGAAAGCCTGCTGACCCCGGACATGCGTGTGCTCGGTGAGGCGGAGGACCTGCCGGAGCTGCCCGAGGCCAGCATCATGTTGATCCGCAACTTGCACAACCCATCGCCGATCACCGAGTGCCTGGCCGAACACATTGTCGAAGGCTTCAAGCTTTAAAGATAAGCAACACCGCGCACAGCACCAGGAAACCGCAGAACAGCCCGCGCAGCAGTCGCTCCGGCAAGGCGTGGGCGACTTTCACGCCCCAACTGATGCTCATCAGCCCACCGACGGCCAGCGGCAGGCCGATCCACCAGTCCACCTCATGGTGAAACGCATAGGTGGCGAGGGTCACGCCAGTGCTGGGCAAGGCCAGCGCCAGCGACAATCCCTGGGCAACGACCTGGGTAGTGCCGAACACACTGGTGAGAACCGGCGTGGCGACAACGGCCCCGCCGACACCAAACAGACCACCCATCGTCCCTGACGCGGCCCCCAGTACAGCAAGCCATGGCCAGCCATGGCGCATCTGAGCCGAAGCGGGTGCCGTCGCGGCGAACATTCGGATGAGGTTGTAGGCCGCCAGGACGACCAGGAACACCACGAAGCCAATTCGCATACTTTGCGCGTCAATACCTACCGCCCAGATGGAACCGAGCCAGGCGAAGCAGAACCCCATGGACGCCAACGGCAGGACATGACGCAGCTCGATGCGATTACGTTGGTGATAACGCCACAGCGCCAGCATCACGTTGGGGACCACCATCACCAGTGCCGTGCCTTGGGCGATCTGCTGGTCAAGACCGAACCATACGCCCAGCACTGGTATCGCGATCAATCCGCCACCAATGCCAAACAATCCCCCCAAGGTGCCTAGCGCGGCACCCAACAGCAAATACAGCACGACCTCGACCACAGACGACTCTCCCTTTAATCAGGGCGCCTATCCTACGCAGTTGGCGACAACCAGGAAACGCAATAGCTGATCAGGTCGTCAGAATTATCTGGTGCATTAAAGATTCGTCCGCTAGATTCATAAACACTATTGATTGAAAGGTTTCGCCATGAGCACTCAACACGACAGCCCCGACCCTTGCGATGCCCTGTTATTGGACAACCAGGTTTGTTTCGCCCTGCACTCGACGTCGCTGCTGATGACCAAGGTCTACAAGCCGCTGCTCCAAGCATTGGGCCTGACCTATCCGCAGTACTTGGCGATGATGGTGTTGTGGGAAAAAGACGGTTTGACCGTTGGTGAAATCAGCAACCGACTGCTCACCGACCCAGGTTCGCTGACGCCACTGCTCAAGCGCCTGGAGGCCGAAGGTTTGCTGAGCCGCACCCGCAGTCGGGAAGATGAACGCGTGGTGATCGTCGAGCTCACTGAGCAGGGCCGCGCCCTGCAGAAAAAAGCCCTCGACATTCCGCAGTGCATCCTCGCCGCCAGCGGCCAGACCCTGGAGCAATTGAAGAAGCTGCAACTTGACCTGCAAGAGCTGCGCGGGCATTTGCAAGACAGCCTCTAAATCACCGAAACACCGCTAATCCC
>NZ_JAOSHO010000468.1 GCF_025917275.1 Pseudomonas agronomica
CGGGGGAGCCGTTGTCCGTCAGGCCTGTGCCTCGGCTGGTGGTCACCGCCAACCAGGCAGCCATCGGTGCGGCGTGCCAAGGGCTGGGGATGACGCGGGTCCTGTCTTATCAGGTGGCGAGCAACATTGATGCGGGCGAGCTGGAAATCGTCCTGGCCGACTTCGAGCTGCCGCCCCTGCCGATCCATGTGGTGTACCAGGGCGGGCGCAATGCGCCGGCGCGGGTTCGCAGTTTCGTGGACTTCATGGTGAATGCGCTGCGGGAACACCCGGCCCTGTAACGCTGAGGCATTGTTTCGCTGATAGAAATAAAGGATTGCGTTTGCAGGTGATTCTATAGCTCCAGGCATGAGCAGAAGATGACCCCATCGGCGCCGCATAATGAGGGCGTCATTTCCCAGCGGAGTCGACCATGAACCCAATCAAGCTCTATCACTTTCCACTGTCCGGCCACGCACACCGTGTCCAATTGATGCTTTCGCTGCTCGAACTGCCTGTCGAGATTATTTTCGTCGACTTGGCCAAGGGGGCGCACAAACAGCCGGAATTCCTCGCGATCAACGCGTTCGGCCAGGTGCCGGTCCTGGACGATAACGGTGTGGTGCTGGCGGACTCCAACGCCATCCTGGTGTACCTGGCAAGCAAATACGGCCACGGTCGCTGGCTGCCGACGGACCCGGTCGGCGCCGCTCGCGTCCAGCGTTGGTTGTCGGTCGCCGCCGGTCCTTTGCATGCCGGTCCGGCCACGGCGCGCCTGATCACGGTATTCGGTGCGTCGCACAACGCCGAGGATGTGATTGCCCGGTCCCACAACCTGCTCAACGTCATCGACCAGGAACTGAGCAACAGCACCTACCTGGCGGGTGACGCGCCGACCATTGCCGACATCGCCGGCTACACCTATATCGCCCATGCGCCCGAGGGCAATGTTTCGCTGCAGGACTACGCCAACGTACGTGCATGGCTGGCGCGAATCGAGGCCTTGCCAGGGTTCGTGGGCATGCCACGGACCGCAGTGGGCTTGCAGAAAGACGCTTGAGCATCGGCCCGGTTGCGGCGAGGGTGCAATCGTCCTCGCCGCTGGTTTCTGTAAGACCAAGGAAGCGTTAATCTGCCAGCCTTTCCCGGGGTGGCTACGCTTCATGACTTTTATCCACAGGCTCTCGCTGGCTCTGGCCGCGTTGCTTTTGAGCGGCTGTGACCAGCCCGCGCCGACCGTCCTCGATCAACAACTCTATGTCTGGCAACGCCAATGGACGCCGGCCCATGAAGGCGCGTTGCGGCAGAGCCGTGGCGATTTTTCCAGCCTGCGGGTGCTGGCGTTGCAGGCGTTTCCCGGCGCCGGCTGGAGTCGCGCGCGTATCGATGCGGCGTTGCTCAAGGCTGACGGTCGACCGCTCATTGCCGTGATTCGCCTGGACGGCCAGCTCAAATCCCTCGACCAGGACGATGTGATCGCGCAGATCCAGCAATTGTTGGGCGATTGGCAAGCCCAGGGCCTGGCGCCGGTGGGGATTGAAATCGACCACGACGCCGGCAACGCACGGCTGCCAACCTATCGGACCTTCCTCGCCCGGCTCCGGCAAACCTTGCCCGCGACCTTGCAACTGAGTATCACCGCGTTGCCGGCCTGGCTCAGCAGCCCTGAACTGCCCGAACTGTTGAAGACCGTGGACAGCAGCGTCCTGCAGGTGCACGCAGTCAGCGACCCGCGCCAAGGCTTGTTCGACGCTGAACAGGCCAGGCGTTGGGCCGAGCGCTGGGGCGATGTCACCGCGCGACCGTTCTACCTGGCGCTGCCGGCCTACGGCGTGGCGCTGCTGACCCAGGAAGGCGGCGCGCCAATGGTGGAGAGCGAAGTGCCCGTCGACCGGGGCGGCGAGCGTCGGGAGTTGTTGGCCGATCCGCAAGAAGTGGCCGGGCTTGCGATGAAGCTCCGCGCCGAACCGCCCAGGCATTTGAGCGGGTTGATCTGGTTTCGCCTGCCGTTGGTGGGGGACCGGCGCGCCTGGAGCCTGACCACCCTTGGCGCGGTGGCCCGTGGCGATAGCCTGGAAAGCCGCCTGGTTGTGCAAATGGAAGAGCGGGACGGCCTCTACGATATCCACCTGGTGAACCAGGGCAATCTCGACCTGCCCTGGCCCCAGCGCCTGACCTTGGCGGTGAGAGCCTGTGACGGGGTCGATGCCCTGACAGGTTATACATTGCAACAAACCCCCGGACTGCTTACCTTCACTCGCATTCAGGAAGGCCGCTTGGCTGCCGGTGCCCAGCGGGCAATCGGCTGGGCGCGCTGTACGAAAATTGACCAAGGAGGATTCAATGTCTACCCGTAAGTGGCCTCGTCGCCTGCTGTGCCTTAGCCTCAGTTTGCCGCTGGGTCACGCGTGGGCCTGCGGGCCGGATTTTCCATTGCGCCTGCTGGATAACCGCGCCCAATCCTTGGCGGAACTGCCTGAAGGCAGCTTTCGCTTCGAGATCACTCGTCTCGGCCAGGCCATCGCCGGGTTGAAGCCGACCACGGAGGCGACGCGCAATCCTGATTACAGCTACGACGACGTTTCCTCCTACGTGGACCAGCGCACCAAGGCTGAACAGCTTGGCCTGACCCCGCCGCAACAAGCCGTGGTGGAGCGTTTGCGAGCGTTGGGCGATGTCGAACAGGTCGCCACCGAAGCGGCGAACCTGCCCGCCGAGCTGCGCTTGTACGCGGTTGGCGCGGCGGCCTTCAACGCGGGCGATCATCAGCGCGCGGTCGAGGCGTTCCAGCAATTGCTCGCGCTACCAGCCGACGAGCGCCGCCTGCGCAGTACCTGGGCGGCGTATTCCTTGGGCCGCGCGTTGTTCGCCATGAGTGCCGAGGCCGGCAGTGGCGAACCCGCTGTCTTGCTGGATCAGGCGCGGCAGGCGTTCCGCCAGGTCCGCGAGCTGAGCATTGGCGGCTTCAGCGACCCGCTGGAGTTGGGCGTCGCCAGCCTCGGCGAGGAAGCCAGGGTGGCCTACACCGCCGATGACTGGGACAGCGCCATCGGGCTGTACGCGAGTCAAAATCTGCAAGGCTCTCCGGTGGGCTACAGCTCGTTGTTGCAGCTGGCGGGCGGCTTGAGCGTCGAGCCGGAAGAACGCCTGCGAGCGTTGCTCAAGGACAAGGCGGTCCAGCGCCTGGTGACGGCTTATCTGCTCAGTCGCGTTGGCTGGTGGGACGGTGAAGAGCCGTCCGGGGAGAAAACCCTCGTCAAGCTTTTGCAAGCCAGTGCCCAAGGCAACCTGGAGGATGCCGACCGCTTGGCCGCCGTGAGTTATCAACACGGTGACTACACCAGCGCCAAAGCCTTCGTGGACAAGGCCGCAGACACCGGGCTGGCCTGGTGGGTACGGGCCAAGCTGGCGCTGCGCGACGGTGACAAGGCTGCCGCGGCGGCGGCTTATGCCAAGGCCGCCCAGGCATTTCCCAAAGACGAATCGTGGGGCGGTCGACGCACGCCGGACTGGGACTACGAGACAGTACAACCCAAATGCCGGGTCGACGGCGAAAGCGCGATCCTGGCGCTGCAACGGGGCGACTACCTGCAAGCTTTCGATCAGCTCTATCGCGGTCAGTACAATTATTGGTATGACGCGGCGACCGTCGCCGAGCGTGTGCTGACCGTCGATGAACTCAAGCAATACGTCGATGCCCAGGTCCCGGCCCCGCCGCCGTTGAGCCAGCAGGATCGAGACAATTACGTACCGTTGTCGGTGGCGGCGAATCTGCGCAACCTCTTGGGTCGTCGTTTGCTGCGCGAAGGTCGCTACGATGAAGCCCCAGCTTATTTCGATAATCCCGAGCTGCAGGCCAAGGCCCGCGCCTACGGAC
>NZ_JAOSHO010000469.1 GCF_025917275.1 Pseudomonas agronomica
CAACGCCGCACTGCGGATGAACCCGTTGACCCCGGCCTTGGACGCAGCGTAATGACTGAGCCCTGGATAGGCGACCCGAGGCCCGGTGACCGAAGACGTGACCAGCACACAACCGCCACCTTGGCGCTGGAACATCGGCAAGGCGGCCTGGGTCAACCAGAACAGGGCCGAGAGATTGACCGCGAGCGTGCGGTCGAGCAGGGCGGGGGTGATCTGCTCGAAGGCCGTCAATGGAAAATACCCGGCGTTGTGCACGAGGATATCCAGGCGACCCCAGTCTCGCTCGATGCCCTTGACCCCATCGAACACCGCAGCCGCATCGGCCAGATCGAGTTCGATGGCCTCCACCTGACACCCGCGAGCGCCCAATTCGTCGGCCACTGCCTGGGCTTGCGCCAGGCGCAGGTCGACGATCATCACGCGTGCGCCACGCCATGCGAATGCTTCGACGATGGCCCGCCCGATCCCCTGTGCGCCGCCGGTGACCAGCACGGTCTTGCCGCTGAAGTCGAAGTCATTGGGCATCGGTCTTCTCCATATGCGCATAGGCCAGGGTCGGCACATCGACGATGCTCGATCCACCGTCGGCCACCAGGCTTGCACCGGTGATGATCGACGCGTCGGGGCTGGCCAGGAAGCGGCACACCTTGGCGATTTCCTCGGCGCTGGCGGGACGGCGCAACGGCACGTCGGCGCACACGCGGGCATAAGCTTGTTGCAGCGTGTCGCCGTGGAAGCTCATCAAGGGTCGCATCTCCTCGTCGGCCATCGGCGTGGTGACCCAGCCCGGGCACACCGCATTCACCCGCACGCCACGCGGGCCGTAGTCCCGTGCCAAGGAGCGGTTGAGCCCGAGCAGTGCATGCTTGGCGGTGGTGTAGCCGCACACTTCGGGCCCGGCGGCCAGCGAGGCGATGGAGCCCAGCAGCACGATGCATCCAGCGCTTTCGATCAGCAGCGGCAAGCAGGCGCGGGCGCTGTAGAACGCGCTGTCCAGGTTGCTGCGCAATGCCGCTTCCCAGGCGGACGGACTGGTTTGGCTGGCGCTGCCCACGCCATGCCCGCCGGCACAGGCCAGCAGCACATCGAGTCGACCAAAGCGCGCGTGAATCTGGCCGACGAAGTGTTCCCAGGTCTGCGGGCAAGCCGCATCGCCCACCAGCACCAGGCCACCGGTTGTCCCGGCGACCTGCTCCAGTGGCTCGCTACGCCGGCCGATCAGCACCAGGTTGGCACCTTCCGCGGCGTACAGCCGGGCGCAGGCGGCACCGATGCCCGTGCCGGCACCGGTGATGACCACGGTACGTGGATCAGGCATCGGGATACTCCGTGCGATTGAGGACCTGGCAGTAGGAACTGACCGGAAAGTTCGACAGCTCATCGAAGGACGAACCGGCATAGCCGAAGATCTTGCCGTCGCTGCGGTGTTGCTGCAGATCGATCAGTACCAGGCCGAGGGTCGGGATGATCTTTTCGCGCCAGACGAACAGGTACAGCTGGTCGGCAATCTTGTAGTAGTGGCAGCGATCGGTGTCGCAAAGGCCTTGTTCGACACCCTTGAGGCACTGCCAGGCATAGAACTGATCGTTCAGGTAGATGTGCTCGTAGACTTCGCTGGGGCTGTAGCGATACAGGTTGCGCAACCCGGTCAGTTCCTGGGTCGGCGCATGGGGGCAATGGTCGGCTTGCCAGGGTTGATTCAAGCTGCCGTGGAGGAATTGCACCTCAACCGAGGTCAGGTCCTTGCCGGCCAGGGCGCGGCTGTAGAGGCCTTGCTCGGTTTGTTCGCGACTCGGCATGCTGCCGATCACCGCGGTGAACGACGACGTGCCGGTGTCCAGCACCAGGCTGATCGACCAGGCTTGCCCGGCTTCATGCTTGATGAAGTCCACCAGGTACAGGCCCGGACGCACCGACGTGGCGCGGTACGCGGCCGAACCGCTGGAGTGGCCGTCGGCGGCGTTCCAGTGCAGCGTGGCGGTTTCAAAACGATGCTCGATCTGCCAGCCGTTGGAGAAGTACAGGGTGAAGGTCTTGCCGTTGAGGTCGGCCAGGTTGGGCAGGATAAACGCTTCTGGGGCGAAACCATCGGCGAGGGCGCCTACGGTGATCCAGTCGGATTGTGTGGTCATTGCATGGCTCCGGTGGGTTGAATGGACAACCCGGAGCATGCGGCCGCGGACGGAGCTCGCCTATCAACCAAATGGTTGAGCGGGCTTAAAGAAACAGCGCGGCCACCAGCTCGGTGCGGCTGCTGACGCCTGCCTTGCGGAACAGATGAATCAGGTGGGTCTTGATCGTGGGCAGGCCGACACCCAGCTCAACGGCCAGTTGCTTGTTGCTCGCGCCCTGGCGCAGCAACCAGGCGATCTGGCGCTCCTTGGGAGTGAGTCCGGCCAACCCGTCGTCAGCGGGCTGCATGTTGGCGACTGCCATTTGCAACAGTGCCTGCAAGGCATTCAGCTGCGCCAGTTGGTCCAGGGTGAAGGCCCCTTGGTCAGCGGTGCGCAGCAACGAAATGGCCGCCTGGGGCTGGTCGGCGCGATGAGCGACAATCTCCACCACATCGACCACGCCGTAGCGTTGCAGGAAGTCCCGGTAGCGGCGGCTGTCACGCAGCGGCTGTCTCGCCATCGCCAGCCCCAGCGGCACCACGGCCAGCCCGGTCGAGAGGCAATTGCGCGGCTGCAACGGGTCGAATTGGCGGTAGTTGTCCAGGTAATCGCGGTGCATCTCGCCGCTCATGCCCTGCAGCCTGAAGTCGCGGGCTTGTAGCTGGCGGTCGACGCAATAAAACGCCGCCTGGCTGGCGGGCACGAGTTGAGTGAAAGCCTGCAGGCAGCGGCCAGCGACTTCCTGGGCGGGGATGGCGTGCATGGTCGGTTACCTGCGCCGGGAAAACGCTGCCGGCAGAAAACCGGCAGCCAGGGGCGATCAGACTACCGCAAAATAGTGCTTCACGAAGCTGTCGCTGACCACCTCCCACAGCACCGGCGTGCCTTTGCTCACGAACCAGCTGTCGCCTGCCTTGTAGCGGGTGCTCTGGCCGGTGCTTTCGTCGGTCAGCACCACTTCGCCGGTGACCACGGTGGCCTGTTCGGCGAATGGGTAGACCATGCGGAACCTGCCCTGGGTGGTGCCGAAATAGGCGCTGCTGACGGGGTCGGTCGGGGCGCCGAAGGTCATCTTGCCGAAGGCCTTGACCTCGCCTTCGAGGATCTCTGAGCCCAGGTCGGCAACCGTGCCCCAGGCGTCGAGCTCGGATAGTTGGATGTCTTTCTTGAGCGGGGTAATGGACATGGCAGTTCTCCAGTGAATGAAACAGCGAGGGCTCAACGGCGACCGTTGAAATAGCCCGAGAGTTGATGAAGGCTTTTGCCGGCAGTGAGCAGCAGTGGGCGGATGTGGTCCTTGCCCAGGATCTGCGCGTGCTTGACCGAGCTGATCAGGTCGTAGCGCGAGGAACCTTCGCTCATGCCCTCGGCCAACACCTTGCAGATGATGTGGCTGGGCGTGACCCCGAAGCCGGCATAGCCCTGTACGTAAAAGGCGTTGGGGCGGCCACTGAGTGTGCCGATCTGCGGGAACAGGTTGGCCCCGGTCGCCATGGGCCCGCCCCAGGCCAGATCGATCTTCACATCCTTGAGGTACGGGAAAATCTTCAGCATCAGGTTGCGGTTCCAGGCCTTGAGGTCCAGCGGGATATGCTCGACAAACGGCGTGGCGGCCCCGAACAGCAGGCGGTTTTCGTTAGTGACGCGGTAGTAGTCGATCACCGGCCGGATGTCGCTGTAGGCACCGCGTATCGGGCTGATGCGGTTGATCATCTCGTCCGACA
>NZ_JAOSHO010000047.1 GCF_025917275.1 Pseudomonas agronomica
GTTCTTTAGGCATTCAAGCGCTGAATGACAAACCAACCCGCCATACCGAGCTATCCTTGTGCCAGCCCATACTCGAACAAGAGGCCGCGCACATGAGTCTTTCCTCATTCAAGATCGCCCATAAACTGATCACTGGTGCCGCTGCCATCGAGCAACTGGCGGCGGAGCTGACGCGCCTGGACGTCGACAATCCATTGATCGTGACCGATGCAGCGCTGGTCAAGTCAGGCACGGTGGAGCTGGCGCTGCAGCACCTGGGCGGACGTGACTACGAGATTTTCGACCGGGTCATGCCGGACCCGGAGATCGCCATCGTCGAAGATTGCATGCAAGCCTACCGCGACGGTGGGCATGATGGCCTGATCGGCCTGGGCGGCGGCAGTGCCATCGACATCGCCAAGTGCGTGGGCGTCTACGCCGGCTACCACGGCGAGTTGCAAGATATGTTCGGCGTCGATCAGGTGCCGCGCAAAGGCCCGCCCATGATCGCCATCCCCACCACGGCCGGTACCGGTTCGGAAGTGACCAACGTGGCGATTCTCTCCGACAAGGCCGCCCAGCTGAAAAAGGGCATTGTCAGCGATTACCTGTTGCCGGACGTGGCTCTGGTCAGTCCGCAGATGACCCTTACATGCCCGCGCAGCGTAACGGCTGCCAGTGGTGTCGATGCGCTGGCGCATGCGATCGAGGCCTACCTGTCGCTCAATGCCTCGCCGATTACCGATGCACTGGCTATTGGCGCAATCAAGCTGATCACCCGGGCTCTGCCCAAGGCCTACGCCAACCCTAACCATCTGCAAGCCCGTGAAGACATGGCCACGGCCAGCCTGATGGCCGGTATGGCCTTCGGCAATGCTGGGGTCGGGGCGGTGCATGCGCTGGCTTATCCGTTGGGCGGGCGTTTCCACGTATCCCACGGGGTAGCCAATGCGTTGCTGCTGCCCTATGTGATGGCGTGGAACAAAATGGCCTGTGTCGAGCGCATGCGCGACATTGCCGAGGCCATGGGTCTGAAGACCGCTCACCTGAGCGACCTTGAAGCCGCCGACGAGGCTGTCGATGCGATGGTCGCCTTGTGCGCCGCCGTGCAGATCCCCCAGGGCCTGAGCGGCTTGGGTGTGACCGAGGATGTGATCCCGTCCATGGCGGTGGAAGCAGCGGGGATCGAGCGGCTGATGCGCAACAATCCGCGCCAACTGAGCGCCGCCGATATCGAGAAGATCTACCGCGCGGCGTATTGATCGACTGTCACGGTGGGCGCGCCAAATCTTGAGGTATACAATGCGCGCCATCGTGATTTCGCTCAAAACAGGTGCGTCATGCAGCCCTTCGCTATTGCTCCGTCGATTCTCTCCGCCGACTTCGCCCGCCTGGGCGAGGAAGTGGACAACGTTCTGGCCGCCGGGGCCGACATCGTGCACTTCGATGTCATGGACAACCACTACGTGCCCAACCTGACCATCGGCCCGATGGTCTGCGCGGCGCTGCGCAAGTACGGCGTCACCGCGCCGATCGACGCGCACCTGATGGTCAGCCCGGTGGACCGTATCGTCGGTGATTTCATCGAGGCGGGCGCGACCTACATCACCTTCCACCCGGAAGCCACGCTGCATGTCGATCGCTCCCTGCAACTGATCCGCGAAGGCGGTTGCAAGGCCGGCCTGGTATTCAACCCGGCCACGCCGCTGGACGTATTGAAATACGTGATGGACAAGGTCGACATGGTCCTGCTGATGAGCGTCAACCCTGGCTTCGGCGGGCAGAAATTCATCCCCGGGACCCTCGACAAACTGCGCGAAGCCCGTGCACTGATCGATGCCTCGGGCCGTGATATCCGCCTGGAAATCGACGGTGGCGTGAATGTGAACAACATTCGCGAAATCGCCGCGGCCGGCGCCGACACCTTTGTTGCCGGTTCGGCGATCTTCAACGCGCCGGACTACGAAGAGGTGATCGCGAAAATGCGCGCCGAACTGGCCCTGGCGCGTCCATGAGCGGCTTCGAGCAGCTGTTTCCCGGCAGCCTGCCGCGCCTGGTGATGTTCGACCTGGATGGCACGCTAGTCGATTCGGTCCCGGATCTGGCTGCCGCCGTGGACAGCATGCTGCTCAAGCTCGGCCGCCCACCCGCCGGCATCGACGCGGTGCGCCAGTGGGTGGGCAACGGTGCGCCCATGCTGGTGCGCCGAGCCCTGGCCAACCACATCGATGCCCAAGGCGTCGATGAAGCCGAAGCCGAACGGGCGATGGAGCTGTTCAACGAAGCCTACGAAGGCAACCACGAACTGACCGTGGTCTACCCCGGTGTGCGTTCCGCGCTCAAATGGCTGCACAAGCAAGGCGTGGAAATGGCGCTGATCACCAACAAGCCGGAGCGCTTCGTCGCGCCGCTGCTGGACCAGATGAAAATCGGCCGGTATTTCCGCTGGATCATCGGCGGCGATACGTTGCCGCAGAAAAAGCCCGACCCGGCCGCGCTGTTCTTCGTGATGAAAATGGCCAACATCCCGGCCTCGCAATCGTTATTCGTCGGTGATTCGCGCAGCGATGTGCTGGCGGCGAAAGCGGCAGGCGTCAAGTGCGTGGCGTTGAGCTACGGCTATAACCATGGCCGGCCGATCGCCGAAGAGTTTCCGACGTTGGTGATCGATGACTTGCGTCTGTTAATTCCCGGTTGCCTGGACCCGGCGGCTGAGATAACGTTGCCCGACGCTGTTCAATCCTCTTCTGGAAACGCCATCGTGGTGGTCACTCGCAAACTCTGGATGAAAGTCATGAAGGCCCTGGCCCGCTGGCGTTGGCGCGCCTGACTTGATCCTGGCCGGTTATCCGGCGCGTTTGCATACCTGACTGTCAGCTCCTCTTGCCACGAGGCATACCATGATCCGCGAAGAATTCCTGCGTCTAGCCGCTGCCGGCTACAACCGCATCCCGCTCGCCTGCGAAACCCTGGCCGACTTCGACACGCCGCTGTCGATCTACCTCAAGCTGGCCGACCAGCCCAACTCCTACCTGCTCGAATCGGTGCAGGGCGGCGAGAAATGGGGCCGTTATTCCATGATCGGCTTGCCGTGCCGTACGGTGCTGCGGGTGCATGACCATCGCATCAGCGTGACCCACGACGGCGTCGAGATCGAAAGCCTCGAAGTCGAGGATCCGCTGGCGTTCGTCGAAACCTTCAAGGCCCGCTACAACGTGCCAACCATCCCGGGCCTGCCCCGTTTCAACGGTGGACTGGTGGGATATTTCGGCTACGACTGCGTGCGCTATGTGGAGAAACGTCTCGGCACCTGCCCGAACCCTGACCCGCTGGGCGTGCCGGACATCCTGTTGATGGTCTCCGACGCTGTGGTGGTCTTTGACAACCTCGCCGGCAAGATGCATGCGATTGTCCTGGCAGACCCATCCCAGGAAGATGCCTACGAGCAAGGTCAGAAAAGTCTGCAGGCGCTGCTGGAAAAGCTCCGTCAACCGATCACGCCGCGGTCAGGCCTGGATTTCAGCAAGCAGTCGGCCGCCGACCCGGTGTTCCGTTCCAGCTTCACCCAGGATGACTACGAACGGGCCGTCGATACCATCAAGGAGTACATCCTCGCCGGTGACTGCATGCAGGTGGTGCCGTCGCAACGGATGTCCATCGACTTCAAGGCCGCGCCCATCGATCTCTACCGGGCGTTGCGCTGCTTCAACCCGACGCCCTACATGTATTTCTTCAATTTCGGCGACTTCCACGTCGTGGGCAGTTCGCCGGAAGTGCTGGTGCGGGTCGAAGACAACCTGATCACCGTGCGACCGATCGCTGGTACTCGCCCCCGTGGCGCCACGGGGGAGGCGGACCGGGCCCTCGAAGAGGACCTGCTGTCGGATGACAAGGAAATCGCCGAGCACCTGATGCTGATCGACCTGGGACGCAACGATACCGGGCGTGTCTCGGAGATCGGCTCGGTGAAGCTCACCGAGAAAATGGTCATCGAGCGCTATTCCAACGTGATGCACATCGTGTCCAACGTGACCGGGCAGTTGAAAGCCGGGTTGACGGCCATGGACGCCTTGCGGGCGATCCTGCCCGCCGGCACGTTGTCCGGCGCGCCGAAAATCCGGGCGATGGAAATCATCGACGAACTGGAGCCGGTCAAGCGCGGTGTGTACGGCGGGGCGGTGGGTTACTTCGCCTGGAACGGCAACATGGACACCGCCATTGCGATCCGCACTGCCGTCATCAAGAACGGCGAACTGCACGTACAAGCTGGCGGTGGGATCGTTGCTGACTCGGTGCCGGCACTGGAGTGGGAAGAAACCCTGAACAAGCGTCGGGCGATGTTCCGTGCCGTGGCGTTGGCGGAGCAGACCTCAGGCGACTGAAGTCCTTCCCAACAACCTGTGGCCTAGGGCTTTTGCGCCCCAGCGGCCGTTTCTAAAGTCAGTGAATCAAAAGGTTGCTACGCCATGTTGCTGATGATCGATAATTACGACTCCTTTACCTACAACGTTGTGCAGTACCTTGGCGAACTCGGTGCCGAGGTCAAGGTGGTGCGCAACGACGAACTGACCGTCGCCGAAATCGAGGCCCTCAAGCCCGAGCGCATCGTGGTCTCCCCAGGCCCGTGTACGCCGACCGAAGCGGGCATTTCCATCGACGCCATCAAGTATTTTGCCGGCAAGCTGCCGATCCTCGGCGTGTGCCTGGGCCATCAGTCGATTGGCCAGGCGTTCGGTGGCCATGTCGTGCGCGCCCGGCAAGTCATGCATGGCAAGACCAGCCCGGTATTCCATGAAGACAAGGGCGTATTCGAAGGCCTGAATCATCCGCTTACCGTCACCCGCTATCACTCCCTTGTCGTCAAGCACGATACTTTGCCCGATTGCCTGGAGTTGACCGCCTGGACCCAGCTCGAAGACGGCTCGGTCGACGAGATCATGGGGTTGCGACACAAGACGTTAAATATCGAAGGTGTGCAATTCCATCCGGAGTCTATCCTCACTGAACAGGGCCACGAGCTGTTCGCCAACTTTCTCAAACAAACCGGCGGCACGCGCTAAGGACTTTTCATGGACATCAAGACAGCCCTGAACCGTATCGTCGGTCAGCTCGACCTGAGCACCGACGAGATGCGCGACGTGATGCGCGAAATCATGACTGGCCAGTGCACGGATGCGCAGATTGGCGCGTTCATGATGGCCATGCGCATGAAGAGCGAGAGCATCGACGAAATCGTCGGCGCCGTGACCACCATGCGGGAACTGGCGGACAAGGTCGAACTCAAGACGCTGGACGGCGTGGTGGATGTGGTGGGTACCGGCGGTGATGGTGCCAATATCTTCAACGTATCCACCGCCTCTGCATTTGTCGTTGCCGCGGCGGGTTGCACCGTCGCCAAGCATGGCAACCGTGCGGTCTCGGGCAAGAGTGGCAGCGCCGATCTGCTGGAGGCTGCCGGTATCTACCTGAACCTGACCCCGGTCCAGGTGGCTCGCTGTATCGATAGCGTGGGCATCGGCTTCATGTTTGCCCAGACCCACCACAGTGCCATGAAGCATGCCGCCGCGCCCCGTCGGGAGTTGGGCTTGCGCACGCTGTTCAACATGCTCGGCCCGCTTACGAATCCGGCCGGTGTGAAACATCAGGTGGTGGGGGTGTTCAGCGAGGCGTTGTGCCTGCCCCTGGCCGAGGTCCTGCAACGCCTGGGCAGCAAGCACGTGTTGGTGGTCCATTCGAAGGATGGCCTGGATGAGTTCAGCCTGGCGGCGCCCACCTTCGTGGCTGAGCTAAAAAATGATCAGATTACGCAATACTGGGTCGAACCTGAGGACCTGGGCATGAAGAGCCAGAGCCTGCATGGCCTGGCTGTGGATGGACCGGCGCAGTCACTGGAATTGATCCGCGATGCCTTGGGGCGCCGTAAGACCGAGAATGGCCAGAAGGCTGCCGAGATGATCGTGCTCAACGCGGGTGCCGCGTTGTACGCCGCCGATCACGCCAGCAGCCTCAAGCAAGGTGTCGAGCTGGCCCATGATGCACTGCACACCGGCCTGGCCCGTGAAAAATTGGAAGAATTGGGCGCGTTTACCGCCGTATTCAAAGTGGAGAATGAAGGATGAGCGTGCCAACGGTTCTGGAAAACATTCTGGCTCGCAAGAAGCAGGAAGTCGCCGAGCGCAGTGCCCGGGTCAGCCTGGCCGAGTTGGAAAATCTTGCACGTTCGGCCGATGCGCCTCGCGGCTTTGCCCAGGCGCTGGTCGACCAGGCGAAGAAGAAACAGCCGGCGGTGATTGCCGAAATCAAGAAGGCTTCCCCCAGCAAAGGTGTGATTCGCGAGCATTTCGTTCCGGCCGACATCGCCAAGAGCTACGAGAAGGGCGGCGCGACCTGCCTTTCGGTGCTGACCGATGTGGATTTCTTCCAAGGCGCCGACGACTATCTCAAGCAAGCGCGGGCGGCGTGCAAGTTGCCGGTGATCCGCAAGGATTTCATGATCGACCCGTACCAGATCGTCGAGGCCCGGGCCTTGGGCGCCGATTGCGTGCTGTTGATCGTTTCCGCCCTGGATGACGTGAAGATGGCCGAGTTGGCTGCGGTTGCAAAGGGCGTCGGCCTGGACGTGTTGGTGGAAGTCCACGACGGCGAAGAGTTGGAGCGGGCCCTCAAGACGCTGGATACCAAGCTGGTCGGGGTGAACAACCGCAACCTGCATACCTTTGAAGTCAGCCTTGAAACGACCTTGGACCTGTTGCCACGGATCCCCCGTGATCGGCTGGTCATCACCGAGAGCGGCATCCTCAACCGGGCCGATGTGGAGTTGATGGAAGTCAGCGACGTGTATTCGTTCCTGGTAGGCGAAGCGTTCATGCGGGCGGAAAGCCCTGGCATGGAGCTGCAACGGCTGTTCTTTCCCGAGCGCGGCGTTCCAGTGACCGGCTCGACGTTGGACTGAACGGATGTCTCCCGCCATTTCCTTTACTGTCGAAAACGGCTTGCAAGCCGAGCAGGATTTGCTGGCGAGCGTCTGCGCCGGTGACGCTGATTCCGGCTTACTGTTCTGGCAACCGAATGACCGAGCACTGGTCATGCCACGTCGCCTGAGTCGCTTGCCGGGATTCGACGTCGCCTGCGAAGTATCAGCGGCCAACGGCTGGCCGGTGCTCCTGCGCGAAACCGGCGGCGAGCCCGTGCCTCAATCAGCCGCGACGGTCAATATCGCGCTGGTCTACGCACCGCCGCGCAGTGAAGGTGATCATGGCCGGATCGAAACCGCCTATCGTCGGTTGTGCGATCCCATCTCCCAATTGCTCGATGAATTGGGCGGGGTGGCTTCGCTAGGGGAAGTGGCGGGTGCTTTTTGTGATGGGCGCTTCAATGTCAATCTGGACGGCCGGAAAATGGTAGGCACCGCCCAACGCTGGCGGCAGAGTAAAGGAGCGCAGCGTCCGGTCGGCCTGGTGCATGGCGCGCTACTGCTGGACGACGAGCGCGAAGCCATGGTTGCGGCGGTCAATCGTTTCAACGAAGCCTGTGGCTTGGAGCAGCGGGTGCGTGCCGAGAGCCATATTGCCCTGCATGAAAAATTTCCGGCGCCCCACGCCCTGGAGCGACTTGAGACCCTGTACCAAGAACTGCTGGACAGTCTCTAGCGGGTGCCGAAGACCACCATGGTCTTGCCTTTGACGCTGACCAGGTTGCGTTCCTCCAGGTCCTTGAGCACGCGGCCAACCATCTCGCGGGAGCAGCCGACAATGCGGCCGATTTCCTGGCGGGTCACTTTGATCTGCATGCCGTCGGGGTGGGTCATGGCGTCGGGCTGCTTGCACAGGTCCAGGAGGCAACGGGCGACACGACCGGTGACGTCAAAGAAGGCGAGGTCGCCCACCTTGCGGGTGGTGTTGCGCAGGCGCTGTGCGATTTGTCCGCTGAGTACGAAAAGAATGTCCGGATCCTGCTGCGACAGTTCTCGAAATTTGTTGTAGCCGATTTCCGCGACTTCACATTCGACTTTCGCCCGCACCCAGGCGCTGCGCTCTTGTTCCTTGCCGGCCTGTTCGAACAAGCCCAACTCACCGAAGAAGTCGCCCGAATTGAGGTAGGCGATGATCATCTCCCGACCTTCGTCGTCCTCGATCAGGATAGTGACCGATCCCTTGATGATGAAGAACAGCGTGTCGGAACGGTCTCCCGCGCAAATGATGTTGTGCTTGGCCGGGTAGCGGCGACGCTGGCAATGCATCAAGAGCTTGTCGAGATTCTTGATCTTGGACGTGGGAGTAATGGCAACCATGGTTGTGTCCCGAAAAACTGCGCGGTTTGGTGGCTTGATTTTTTATGAAGGCGAATGGCTATCGAAAAAGCTGGCCATACGCCAGTGATTGGGCGCCAGCTTAACAGAGGCGTCCTTAATAAATTCGAGAATTTACCGAGTGGTATCTGCGCCAGGCCTCTTCAGGCGGAGCCGCCATCACGGGGGGCTGTGCTAAGCTGGCGCCCCCTTTTTATGACAGTGGAGTCTTGACGATGAAGGCACGCATCCAATGGGCTGGCGAAGCCATGTTCCTCGGTGAGTCGGGCAGCGGTCATGTGGTCGTCATGGATGGCCCGCCGGACGCCGGAGGTCGGAACCTGGGTGTTCGGCCAATGGAAATGCTGCTGCTGGGTGTTGGTGGCTGCAGCAATTTCGATGTGGTCAGCATCCTCAAGAAGTCGCGCCAAGCGGTCGAAAGTTGCGAAGCCTTCCTGGAAGCCGAGCGTGCGACCGAGGATCCGAAGGTTTTCACCAAGATCCATATGCACTTTGTGGTGAAGGGTCGGGGGCTGAAAGAGGCCCAGGTCAAGCGCGCCATCGAGCTGTCCGCCGAGAAATATTGTTCGGCCTCGATCATGCTCGGCGCCGCCGGTGTTGAAATCACTCACGATTATGAAATCATCGAATTGGGTTGAATCGACATCCAACCATCACAAAAGCGGTGCAAGCTCTGGCGATCAGAAGCTGACGTCTGCATAATGCGCCACTTTTTTCAGGGCAGTGATCGGCTTGCGGCCGGTCCCTTGCCTGGACAGACAACCAAAATCGCCATCGCGAAGAGGTGTTAACCGTCCTACGCAGGTGCGTCGTTCGCATCTGACGGGCATGCTTGATCACGCGGCCAGGCCGCAATACACAGAGAGTTTTCAAACGGTGAAAAGCAAACTCAAGCTCCATGGGTTCAATAACCTGACAAAGACCTTGAGCTTCAACATCTATGACATCTGCTATGCGGAAACCCCGCAAGACCAGCAGGCCTACGTCGAGTACATCAATAAAGAGTACAACGCCAAGCGCCTCACGCAGATTCTCACGGAAGTTGTCGATATCATTGGTGCCAACATCCTGAACATCGCCAGTCAGGACTATGAGCCCCAGGGCGCCAGCGTGACTATTTTGATTTCGGAAGAGCCGGTGACACCGACCGACAGCCAGATCGAAGAGTCCCCGGGCCCGTTGCCTGAAATTATCCTGGCCCACCTCGACAAGAGCCATATCACAGTCCACACCTATCCGGAAATCCATCCAGTGGATGGCATCGCTACGTTCCGAGTAGACATCGACGTGTCGACCTGTGGCGTCATTTCACCGCTCAAGGCGCTCAACTTCCTGATTCACCAATTCGATTCCGACATCGTGACCGTGGATTATCGCGTGCGCGGGTTTACTCGGGACGTGGAAGGCCACAAGCACTTCATCGACCACGAGATCAATTCGATCCAGAACTACCTCTCCGAAGACACTCGCGACGCGTACCAGATGACGGACGTGAACGTGTATCAGGAGAACCTGTTCCACACCAAAATGCTGCTCAAGGACTTTGAGCTGGATAACTACCTGTTCGGCGACGCCACGAGCAATCTGTCTGCTGAACAGCGTGGGCAGGTGGAAGAGCGGGTCAAGCACGAAATGCTGGAAATTTTTTACGCGCGCAATATGCCGCGCTAAAGTTTCGGCTATGAAAAAAGGCGACTGTCCATGGACAGCCGCCTTTTTTCGTTTTGGAAGGCCTCGTTCCGCTTTCGCTATCAGATCCGATAGGTACTCTTGGTCATGACTTTGGCCAGCAAGCTCATGCCGAATTTGACGGGGGCCGGGAAGCGGAAGCCGCCGGCCTCCAGAGCGCTCTCGGCGTGGTGCTCTTCATCTTCACGCATCTGCTCAAGAATCGCCCGGGACTTTTCATCCTCGACGGGCAATTGCTGCAGGTGCTCATTCAAGTGCTTGCACACCTGATGCTCGGTCGCCGCGACAAAACCAAGGCTGACCTTGTCACTGATCAGGCCTGCCACGGCGCCGATCCCGAACGACATGCCATAAAACAGGGGATTCAGCACGCTGGTGTGGCTGCCCAACTGGCGAATGCGTTGTTCACACCAGACCAGATGATCGATTTCTTCCTCGGCGGCCTGTTCCATCGCTTCGCGTACCTGCGGCAATTTCGCTGTCAGCGCCTGGCCCTGGTAGAGCGCCTGGGCGCAGACTTCACCGGTATGGTTGATGCGCATCAGTCCGGCGACATGGCGAGTCTCTTCATCGCTCATCTGCACGTCCGGCTGCACGATGGCCGGCGATGGCCGGTATGGCTGGCCACTGAAGGGCAACAGCGTACGCATCGCGGTGTCGGCCTGCAGCAGTAGGCGATCGATGGGCGAGTAGTGACGTTGGGTAGTCATGCTTACCTCCGGGAAAAATCTCGGCGGCCAGTTTAACTCAATCGGCCGCCGGGGATTTGCGTTGGATCAGGGATCAGCCCGGCGGCCAATTCATCTGGCGCTGTCCAAGCACATGCATATGAATGTGATAGACGGTTTGCCCACCGAGTTCATTGCAGTTCATCACCACCCGGAAGCCCTCTTCGCAACCCAGCTCGAGGGCCAGGCGCTGGGCGGTGAACAGGATATGCCCAGCCAGTCCCTTGTCGTCCTCGGTCAGGTCATTGAGGGTGCGGATCGGTTTCTTTGGAATGACCAGGAAGTGAACCGGTGCCTGTGGAGCAATGTCGTGGAAGGCCAGGACCTGGTCATCCTCATAGATGATCTTCGCCGGGATTTCCCGGTTGATAATCTTGGTAAACAGGGTATCCACAGCTGTCTCTCCGTTGGTTTAGTCGAGGTCGAGTGTACTGAAGGCCGGGTTTGCCGGCGCGGGTTTTTCAGCTTGAAGGAATCAGCGCGGACAGCAGGCCTTGTTGAGCATGCCGCTGACGACCCGGACCAGCCAGCGTGGTCCGAACCTAGGCAGCGCGGCGAACCAGCGATTGCGGCGTCCGGGAATGATAATGGCTCGATTGCGGTCCAGCGCGCGAACGGCATAGAGCGCAACCTCCTCAGGGCTCATCAATTCCTTCTTGCCGTTGAGTTTCTGTTCATCGAGCTGTGCCTTCGCGAAAAAGTCCGTGCGAGTCGGCCCGGGGCACAGTACCGAGACGTTGATTGCGCATTTTTTCAATTCGACCCGCAGGGCTTCGGAGAAATGCAACACATAGGCTTTGCTGGCGTGATACGTGCTCATCCAGGGGCCGGGCAGGAAGGCATCAGTCGATGCGACGTTTAGGATCTGGCCGCCGCCATGCAACGCCATGCTGTTGCCTATTGCATGGCAGAGACGTGTGAGGGCAAGGATATTCACTTCGATCAGGTCTTGTTCGGTCATCCAGTCCTGGGCCAGGAATGGACCACTGGTGCCAATACCCGCGCAATTGACCAGCAGATCGATCTGGCGTTCGCCTTCCTCCAATTCCAGCAGGAAGCCTGAGAGTCGAAGGGGTTCGCCCAGGTCGCAGGCGCGGAACAACACCTCCACGCCAAACCGTTGGGTCAGTTCTATTGCAATACTTTCCAGCCGATCACGCTGTCGAGCCACCAATATCAGGTTGCGCCCACGCCGGGCCAGTGCTTCGGCCATGGCCAGGCCGATACCACTGGAAGCACCAGTGATCAGAGCGTAACGGGTCATGCAGTTCTCCATCGCCGCGCAGGGCGCCGGTGGACTGAGCAGTCACCGGCGCCAGGCGCGTTTATTGTTCCTCTTCTTCGTAGTCTACAGAAGGTGCGGCTGGCTCGGCTGCTTCGGCGGCGGGTTCTTCGGCCGATTCGTCAGTGGATTCGCTGCTTTCATAACTGCTCAGGGAACTGCTGCCGTACTCCTCGCCGATGCTGCTGAATGCGCCAGCCAATGCACCGATGAAAATCAGGGCGATCAGGACGACCCACAGCCAGGAAAGAACCTTGACCGCGGTGCTGTTGGGCGGAGGTGGAGGGCCGTAGCGGTTCGGGCCACTATTGCCTGGAGCGAATATGAGGACGAATGGGAAGAGGCTGCCCACGAACGGCACCAGGTTGAGCAACCACAGCCATCCGGACCAGCCGAGATCGTGCAGGCGCTGGGCGCTGAACTGGATACTCACGTAGGCAAAAGCGAGGAAGATGGCTACGGCTACGAGTCCGCCGATGATCATCGCGGTCGTTGAGCTGGCGACGAGCAACCAGGACAGGCTCAACCAGAATGCAATCCCGACCACGGGCATGACCGCCAGTGTCAGAACCATGGTCCAGGCCAGGTATCGCAGGCGCCCGATACGGCCGTCGAAACTGAAAGGCTTGAGTGGGCCGTATTCGGCAAGCGTTTCGCCTACCGGGGCGCGGGGAGGGGCGTAGGGGGAAACGGGGTCGATGATGGAGTCCGGGTGGCGGCCACTTGGCTGATGCGGCGATTCCTGCACCTCGCCGAGGTCCAGCTGGAGGGACGGTTCTGCTTCGATTCGTGCGTCGATGCCGCTCTTGTGCAGCGCTTCCAGGTACTGCTGCGCCTCGCCTTGGGACAGGTTGTTTTTAAGCGACACCTTGCGACCACTGAACAGCCGTTCAATGGCGCTGACATCGCTCTTGAACAGCTCCGCGAGGTTCAGCTTGGCGGTGGTGGTATCGACGCCTGGCAACAGGGCTCCGTCGAATACGATGTTGAAGCGGGTTTCGCTCATGCCTGGCATCCTTGTCTTTCAAAGTTGATTTATATTTCTGGGATTCAGCGGGGCCATTGGCCTCCGAGCTGTGCCGCTCGGGCTTGCGCCTGGCGGTATTCTTTATCCAGGCGTGCGATCAGTTGATCGACGCTGGGTAAATCATTGATCTCACCAACACCTTGGCCCGCAGACCATACGGTCTTCCAGGCCTTGGCTTCATCGTTCAGCGGTTTGAGTTTCGATCCGGGATCTGCCGCGCTTTTGTTCTGCAAGGCAAGCAGGTCGAAGCCGGCATCCTCCAGGCTCTGGCGCATGAAACTGGCTGGCACGCCGGATACTGCGGGAGTATGCACGATGTCTGCGGCTCTGGATGTGAGCAACATCTCTTTATAAGCGTCGGACGCGTGACTTTCTGCCGTACCAATGAATCGCGTTCCAAAGTAGGCCAGATCCGCGCCGAGCAGTTGCGCTGCCAAAATCTGATGGCCGTGGTTCAAACATCCTGCGAGCAGCAGGGTTTTATCAAAGAACTGCCGGATTTCGGCAATCAGCGCGAAAGGGCTCCACGTTCCCGCATGTCCTCCGGCGCCAGCCGCGACGGCAATCAAGCCGTCTACACCTGCTTCTGCGGCTTTTTCGGCGTGGCGGCGAGTGGTCACGTCGTGAAATACCAGGCCGCCATAGCCATGCACCGCATCCACGAGCTCTTTTACCGCGCCCAGGCTGGTGATGACGATAGGCACTTTATGCTCGATGCAGATCGCCAGGTCGTCCTGGAGCCGCGGGTTGCTGTTATGGACGATCAGATTGACCGCGTAGGGTGCCGGCCTTTCCATCGTTTCCAGGCCCGCTTCGATTTCCTCCAGCCAAGCCTTGAAACCGCTGCTCTCACGTTGGTTCAGCGCCGGGAAACTGCCGACAATGCCATTGCGACAGCAGGCAAGCACGAGCTGGGGATTGGAAATCAGGAACATCGGCGCGGCAACGGCAGGCAGCCGCAGACGTTCTTCAAGCAAAGCGGGCAACGGCATGGGATGTACCCCCGATCGAATAGTGCTATTGGACGTTAGAACGGCCGGACCACGACGAGAATTACGATAGCCAGCAATATCAGGACTGGCACCTCGTTGAACCAGCGATAAAAGACATGGCTGCGGGTGTTTTCGCCGCGGGCGAAGCGTTTCACTTGGGCGCCGCACATGTGGTGATAACCGATCAGCAGGACGACCAGGGTCAACTTGGCGTGCATCCAGCCACCCTGGGTGAAGTAGGCGCCGGCATTGAGGCTGAGCAGCCAGATGCCAAATACCAGCGTGGCAATCATCGCCGGGCCCATGATGCCGCGATACAGCTTGCGCTCCATGACACTGAAGCGCTCCTTGCTGACGTTGTCTTCGCTTTGGGCGTGATAGACAAACAGGCGCGGCAGGTAGAACAGGCCGGCGAACCAGCAGACCATGCTGACAATGTGAAGTGCCTTGAGCCATAGATAGAGCATTTTTGGTTATTCCCAGATTCACGGTAGCCCGATAGTAGAGGTTAGAGCGGCCACACGTCACCTTGACGGTTGTCGCCACGCCCTGCGGCCCCTATTATCGAGGGCTTTCCAGTGGTTCGTTGAGGGCAGGTTTATGGTCAAGGTCGGTATCGTCGGCGGCACGGGTTACACCGGTGTCGAACTGCTGCGTCTGTTGGCGCAGCATCCGCAGGCTGAGGTGGTGGTCATCACCTCCCGATCCGAGGCCGGCCTGGCCGTCGCCGACATGTATCCGAACCTGCGAGGCCATTACGACGGCCTGGCATTCAGCGTTCCGGACATCAAGACCCTCGGTGCTTGCGATGTGGTGTTCTTTGCCACCCCTCATGGCGTTGCCCACGCCTTGGCGGGGGAGCTGTTGGCGGCCGGGACCAAGGTGATCGACCTGTCGGCTGACTTCCGCCTGCAGGACGCGGACGAATGGGCCAAGTGGTACGGCCAGCCCCACGGGGCACCGGAGCTTCTGGATGAGGCTGTCTACGGCTTGCCGGAAGTCAAACGCGAGAAAATCAGGCAGGCACGATTGATCGCCGTGCCCGGTTGCTATCCGACCGCGACACAGCTCGGGTTCCTGCCGTTGATCGAGGCCGGTCTTGCTGACACTTCGCGCCTGATCGCTGATTGCAAATCCGGTGTCAGTGGGGCCGGTCGAGGCGCCAGTGTCGGCTCGCTGTATTCCGAAACGTCGGAAAGCATGAAGGCCTACGCGGTAAAAGGGCATCGCCACTTGCCGGAAATCCGCCAAGGGTTGCGCTGGGCCGCGGGCAAGGACGTCGGCCTGACGTTTGTGCCGCACCTGACGCCAATGATTCGTGGAATCCATTCCACTCTTTACGCAACGGTGGTCGATCGCTCCGTCGATTTGCAGGCGCTGTTCGAGAAACGCTACGCCAACGAGCCGTTCGTCGACGTAATGCCAGCTGGCAGCCATCCGGAAACCCGCAGCGTACGTGGTGCGAATGTTTGCCGCATCGCGGTGCATCGTCCGCAGGATGGGGACCTGGTGGTGGTATTGTCAGTCATCGATAACCTGGTCAAGGGCGCGTCCGGCCAAGCGGTGCAAAACCTGAACATCCTGTTCGGTCTGGATGAGCGCCTGGGATTGTCCCATGCGGGGATGTTGCCTTAACAGAGCAGTCACAAGCTGCAAGCTTGCAGCTTTGAACTTGTAGCTTGCCGCTGCTCCGCAAATAGTTGACCAATTTTGTAGGAGAAGCGGATAATGCCCGCCATCACGCATTATGGCGGCGTAAGCGCCGGGAGATATTCAGCATGAGCGTCGAAACCTTCACCCCCACCGCTTTGCAATTCACCCACGGTGCCGCGCACAAGGTGAAGAGCCTGGTCGATGAAGAGGGCAATGATCGTTTGAAGCTGCGCGTATTCGTAACGGGCGGCGGTTGTTCCGGTTTTCAGTATGGCTTCACTTTCGATGAAGACGTGGCCGAAGACGACACTATCGTTGAGCGCGAAGGCGTCAGCCTGGTGGTCGACCCGATGAGCTTCCAATACCTGGCGGGAGCTGAGGTGGATTATCAGGAAGGGCTGGAAGGGTCGCGTTTCGTGATCAAGAACCCTAACGCGACCACCACCTGTGGGTGCGGTTCTTCGTTCTCGATCTGATTGCTTCAATAAAAAACCGCAGTGCCTTACGGCCCTGCGGTTTTTTTTGTCCGGAGATATCGATTCACGCCGGATAGATTGCGCCGAGTACGCGTGGGCCACGGGCACCGGTAACGCTTGGACGGTTGCCTGGGATACCTTCAAGGCAGCAATGTGCAAGCCAGGCGAAAGCCATGGCTTCAACCCAGTCCGGGTCTACACCGTATATCGCCGTACTGCTGACCTTTGCATTCGGCAGCAAGGCAGCCAGGCGCTTCATGAGCGTCTGGTTATGCGCGCCACCGCCGCAGACCAGTAACTCTTGAGTGTTCGACTGGGCATGCTGCAGTGATTCAACGATCGTCAGGGCAGTCAGCTCAAGCAACGTTGCCTGTACGTCCTCCGGAGCGAAGGCTGGCAACTGCGACAGATGCTGGTTCAGCCAGGGCAGGTTGAAGACTTCGCGCCCGGTGCTTTTCGGCCCCTTCGTGACAAAAAAGGGATCGCTGAGCAGTGTCTTGAGCAAGGTTGGCTCGACTTTTCCGCTGGCAGCCCACTGGCCATCGCGATCAAAGTGTTCGCCTCGTTGTTGATGTATCCATGCATCGAGCAGCACATTGCCTGGACCACAATCGAAACCGGCGACCGGCTTTTCGGGTTCTATCAAGCTGAGATTGCTGAAGCCGCCGACATTCAGCACGGCACGATGACCGACTCGTTCTTCGAACAGAGCTTCGTGAAACGCTGGAACCAGTGGGGCGCCTTGCCCGCCAGCGGCGACGTCGCGGCTGCGGAAGTCACTGACGACGCTGATGTCGGTCAACTCACTCAACAGCGCCGGATTGCCGATTTGCACGGTAAACCCACGGGCCGGTTCGTGGCGAATGGTCTGGCCGTGGCTGCCAATGGCCGTGATGTCTTGAGGCTTGAGTTTCTGTTCGTTGAGTAGGGCATAAATACCCTGCGCGGCCAGCTTGACCCAGCTTTGCTGGGCAATGGCGGAGCGGGCGATCTCATCGGGTCCGCTGCTGCACAATTCGAGCAGTTCAGTGCGCAGAGTGGCGGGCATGGGAATGTAGTGGCTGGCGATCAATTTGATCGCCGGGGCCAGTTCGACCAGTGCGATATCCAAGCCATCGAGGCTGGTCCCGGACATCACACCAATATAGAGCGTCATGGCTTAGCGCTTGCTCGAAGCCAGCATGGTGGCTTTTTCTTGATCCATGCGAGCCATCAAGGGCTGGCTTTGGGCCAGGAAACGCGCGCGCTCGGCCTTGGCGATCGGATCGGCCATCGGCAGTTTCTGGCCGAGCGGATCGACGTGGACGCCGTTCACCTGGAATTCATAGTGCAAGTGCGGGCCGGTGGACAGGCCGGTGGTGCCGATATAGCCGATAACCTGGCCTTGCTTGACGGTGCCGCCAGTCTTCACGCCTTTGGCGAAGCCCTGCATGTGGCCATACAGCGTACGGTAGGTGTTGCCGTGCTGGATGATCACGGTGTTGCCATAGCCGCCGCGACGTCCGGCCAGCAATACCTTACCGTCGCCGGCAGCCTTGATAGGCGTACCACGGGGGGCGGCATAGTCGACACCTTTGTGGGCGCGAATCTTGTTCAGGATCGGATGCTTGCGACCGGCGGAGAACTTCGAGCTGATGCGGGCGAAATCAACCGGTGTGCGGATGAATGCCTTGCGCATGCTGTTGCCGTCGGCGGTGTAGTAGCTGCTGTTGCCTTGCTTGTTGGTGTAGCGCACCGCAGTGTAGGTCTTGCCGCGGTTGGTGAAGCGCGCGGAAAGAATCGGGCCGTTGCCGACGCTTTTTCCGTTGACCACTTTCTGTTCGTAGATGACGTCGAATTCGTCACCCTGGCGAATGTCCTGGGCGAAGTCGATGTCGTAGCCAAACACACTGGCCATGTCCATCGTCAGGCTATGGGAGAGCCCTGCGCGCGCTGCTGACTGGGACAATGAGCTGTTTATGACGCCATGGACATAGGCCGAGCGAACGGTGGGCTTGGCCGTGACGCGGTTGAACACATAACCCTTGTCATTCTTGGTCAGGGTGATGCTTTCCAGGTCGCTCAGCTTGGTGTGCAGGTTGGTCAGCTGGCCTTCTGGGTTGAGTTCGAACTCCAGTTTCTGACCACGTTGCAGTTGAGTGAATTGCTTGGCTTGCTTGTCGCTGGCCAGGATCTCATGGACCGAGGTGGAGGGCAGGCCAACCTTTTCGAAGAGAGTGGAAAGTGTGTCGCCTTTGGCGACAATCACTTCACGATGGTCAGGCCCTTTCTTTTCTTCTGCTGCTGCGGGCGCTTCTGCCTGGGCGGCGGCCGTGGCAGCGTCTTCCGGGCTATTTTCAATCTGCGCGAATGGAGAGGCGGCCGGCTCGTTTGTGGCTTGAACGGCTTCGGCGGCGTCTTGTTCTTGTGTCAGTTGTTCAGCAGGATTTTCCAGTTCAAGACTCAGAGTCGTCTTTTTGGCTTCAACATCGCTGGAGGGAAACACCAGCAGCGCCAGGCTTAGGAGGGCTGCGATGCCACTGGCGGCAAGCAGGTGGGTCTTCGGGTAAAGCGGCGGCGCTTTAGACGGTTCTGTGGTCATAGGTAATTTTGACTTTTGAAAAAATGAATTGGAAAAGATGAATGACATGATGAAGATGAAATAACTGTATAAAATATAACCAAAACCCCTGCGAAGCAAGCCCGCGAACGCTCTGTTCTGTGGATCGGCGTCCGTGCGCCGGGCAAACCTTGTATTTGGTGCGCGATCTTGTATGGTTGGGGCCCTTTGAATCTGAGCCTTACGGGTCTGTTATGAAGTCGGTTGAAGAGCAGCTAGCGCTGATCAAACGTGGTGCGGAAGAACTGTTGGTCGAGTCCGAGCTGATCGAAAAGCTCAAGCGCGGGCAGCCGCTGCGTATCAAGGCTGGCTTCGATCCGACGGCGCCCGATCTGCACCTGGGTCATACCGTGCTTATTAATAAGCTGCGCCAGTTCCAGGATCTGGGGCACCAGGTCATCTTCCTTATAGGGGATTTCACCGGCATGATCGGTGATCCGAGCGGGAAGAGTGCTACGCGCCCACCCCTGACCCGCGAGCAGGTTCTCGATAACGCCGAGACCTACAAGACCCAGGTCTTCAAGATTCTTGATCCGGCCAAGACCGAGGTGGCCTTCAACTCCACCTGGATGGATCAGATGGGGCCGGCGGATTTCATCCGCCTGACGTCCCAGTACACCGTGGCCCGCATGCTCGAGCGGGATGATTTCGACAAGCGCTATACCACCAATCAACCCATCGCCATTCATGAGTTTCTCTATCCGCTTGTGCAGGGTTATGACTCGGTTGCGTTGCGTGCCGACGTAGAGCTCGGTGGTACCGACCAGAAGTTCAACCTGTTGATGGGGCGTGAGCTGCAGCGTGGTTATGGCCAGGAGGCGCAGTGCATCCTGACCATGCCATTGCTTGAAGGTCTGGATGGCGTGAAGAAGATGTCCAAATCGCTGGGCAACTACGTAGGTATCCAGGAAGCGCCGGGCGTCATGTACAGCAAGCTCGTTTCCATTCCCGATGTGCTGATGTGGCGTTACTTTGAGCTGTTGAGCTTCCGGTCCATGGACGAGATCAATGCGTTCCGTGTCGACGTAGAGGCAGGCGCCAATCCACGGGACATCAAGATCAAGTTGGCTGAGGAGATCGTTGCTCGTTTCCATGGTGAGGAGGCTGCGGCCAGTGCTCATCGTGCGGCGGGTAATCGTATGAAGGACGGTGAGCTGCCGGATGATCTGCCAGAGATCGAGCTGACTGCTGTTGAGAATATGCCGATTGCGGCGGTTCTTAATAAAGCAGGCTTGGTCAAGAATGCGGCAGTGGCGCGAGACCTGTTGGGTTCGGGTGGCGTGCGTATAGATGGTGAGGTTGTAGATCGCACCTATATATATGAGCTGGGGTCCACTCATGTATGCCAGGCCGGCAAGAAAGCTTTCGCACGTATCACGCTGAAATCTGAGTAAAGCTGAAAATAAC
>NZ_JAOSHO010000470.1 GCF_025917275.1 Pseudomonas agronomica
AGCGGTCCCAAGCTTTTTGGGGCTGCTACGCAGCCCAGCGGGAGCAAGCTCCCTCGCCACAATGAGTACCCGCCAAGCGAACCGCGCTATTACTACAGGTGCCCTTTTGCATTCGGACCGATCATGAAAAGCAAAACCATCCGCCGCTGGTCCTTCGTCCACACCTGGACCAGCCTGATCTGCACAGTGTTCCTGCTGATGCTGGCGATCACTGGCTTGCCGCTGATTTTCCATCACGAAATCGAGCATCTGCTGGGCGACGCCCCGGAATTTCGGGAAATGCCGGCCGGCACGCCGCCGCTGGACCTTGCCCAACTGGTGGAAAAAGCCAAGGCCCATCGCCCGGGCGAGGTGGTCCAGTATTTTGGCTGGGACGAGGACGACCCCAACGGCATCATCACCATCATGGCGCCGACGCCGGGCACCGAACCCAACTCATCCCACACGTTCATGCTCGATGCGCGCACCGGCGAAGCCCTCGAAATGCCTTCGGCCAACGGCGGCTTCATGATGGTCATGCTGCGCCTGCACGTAGATATGTTCGCTGGCTTGCCGGGCAAGTTGCTACTGGCGTTCATGGGTTTGCTGTTCGTGATCGCCATCGTCTCCGGCGTGGTGCTGTATTTACCATTCATGCGCCGCTTGAAATTCGCCACGGTGCGCCAGGACAAATCCACACGCCTGCGCTGGCTCGACCTGCACAACCTGATCGGCGTCGTCACGCTGGTGTGGGCGCTGACCGTTGGCGTCACCGGCGTGATCGCCGCCTGCGCCGACTTGATCATCGCCGCGTGGCGCAACGACAGCCTCAGCGCCATGGTCGAACCCTACCGCAACGCCCCGCCATTGACCGAACTGGCACCGGCAACCCGCTTGCTGGACATCGCCAAGGACGTCGCGCCTGGCATGGAGCCGAGCTTCATCGCGTTCCCCGGCACGCTGTTTTCCAGCGAACACCATTACAGCGTGTTCATGAAAGGCAGCACCCACCTGACCTCCCATCTGCTGACGCCGGTGCTGATCGACGCCAGCACCCTGGACGTCACCGCCGTGGCCGAACGGCCGTGGTACATGGACATGATGAGCCTGTCCCTGCCGCTGCATTTCGGTGACTACGGCGGCCGACCGATGCAGATTTTCTGGGCGACCCTGGATGTGCTGACCATCATTGTCCTGGGCAGTGGCGTCTACCTGTGGGTTGTTCGGCGCAAGGCCGCCAAGCGCGCGACCGTCGGCGCTGAGGCCACGTCGTGAGGCCTCGGCAGTCGAATTTCTGGAAAGTATTCGGGATCCCCGGCGCCATCGGCGTGCTTTGCGCCGCCGGACTGTTCAGCGCCTTGCTCGGCGATGGCATGTGGGACGCCGTGAGCTGGGTCGGGTTGGGGATACCCTCCGTGCTGGCAACGTGGGGACTGATCCCGCGCCGCCGATGATGACGGGCGTCAGAAACCTCTCTGACGCCCGCCTCCTGCCTACGTCATACGACGACAACCTCCGCGATGGCGATTGTCGGCCACGCATTCTCTGACATATTTATTGACAAATTAATCCTTGCACTCTTATAAAGGCCATAGTTGTACGACAACCTACAACACAACCTAACAACAATATTTGAGTGAAAGGCGAAATGACCCGCAGTCGATCAGCCTCCGAAATCTTCACCTCCCGCCGCTTCCTGACGTATATCGCCCGCGCCGTCGCCGGCTGACGTCCTCTCGCAGCCATGCTGCACCCAAACACCAAATCCAAAAATAATTGATGGTGAAGTGATGAAAATCAAAGGCATCCGCTGGTGGATGGTCGGCCTGGTCACGGCCGGCCTGATGGTCAACTACCTGGCTCGAAACACCCTTTCCGTGGCGGCTCCGACGCTGATGAGCGAAATGAGCATCTCCACCGAGCAATACTCCCATATCGTCGTCGCCTGGCAGGTCTGTTACGCCCTGATGCAACCGGTCGCCGGCTACATCATTGATGCCATCGGCACCAAGATGGGCTTCGCCATTTTCGCCTTCGCCTGGTCTATCGCTTGCGCCGCAGCGGCAATGGCCTCTGGTTGGCAGGGCCTGGCGTTTTTCCGCGGGCTGCTTGGCCTGACGGAAGCCGCCGGGTTGCCGGCCGCGGTGAAGACGTCTACCGAATGGTTCCCGGCCAAGGAACGCTCGGTGGCGATCGGCTGGTTCAACATCGGTTCCTCGATCGGCGCCGTGCTGGCGCCGCCGCTGGTGGTCTGGGCGATCCTGAACAGTGGCTGGGAACTGGCATTCCTGATCGTTGGCGGCCTGGGCGTAGCCTGGACGTTCCTCTGGCTGGTTTTCTACAAGCACCCGCGTGACCAGAAGCTGCTGGGCGACGCCGAGCGTGATTACATCCTCAGCGGCCAGGAAGCCCACTTCCAAGACCCGACGCCGAAAAAAGGCAGCTGGAAACGCATCATCGCGAGCCGCAACTTCTACGCCATCGCCAGCGCCCGGATCCTCTCCGAGCCGGCTTGGCAGACGTTCAACGCCTGGATCCCGCTGTACTTGATGACCGAGCGGCACATGAACATCAAGGAGATCGCGATGTTCGCCTGGCTGCCCTTCCTGGCCGCCGACCTTGGCTGCGTATTGGGTGGCTACCTGAGTCCATTCTTCCATAAGTACTGCAAGGTGTCGCTGTTCACGTCCCGCAAAATGGTGCTGCTGTTTGGCGCCTCCTGCATGATCGGCCCGGCCTGCATCGGCCTGGTCGCCAGTCCGTACGCGGCCATCGCTCTGCTCTGTGTCGGCGGTTTCGCCCACCAGACGCTGTCCGGTGCGCTGTATGCCATCACTTCAGACTCCTTTGGCAAGAACGAAGTCGCCACCGCGACCGGCATGGGTGGGATGTTCGGTTACCTGGGCGCTGCCGCCTTCACGCTGTTGTTCGGCGTGATGGTGACGAAGATCGGCTACAGCCCGCTGTTCGTGCTGCTGGCGATCTTCGACGTGGTGGCTGCGTTCATCGTCTGGACTGTTGCCCGGGAACTCAAGCATCAGCCGACAACGCCGCAGCCCGACGCGCCAGCGCTGCAACCTGCAGCCTGATGCACGACGCGACCGGGCCACTTTGGGCTCGGTCGCGCTATGCTGCCCGACACGCCCCTGATCGAGACGTCACCATGTCCACCGCCAGCATGACCCTGTTCCACAACCCCGCGTCCCCCTTCGTCCGCAAGGTCCTGGTGTTGCTGCACGAGACCGGCCAACAAGACCGCGTGGCGTTGCAACTGAGCCAACTCACGCCGGTCAAGCCGGACCGGGCGCTGATCGATGACAACCCATTGAGCAAGATCCCGGCCCTGCGCCTGGCCAACGGGACGGTGATCCATGACAGCCGTGTGATCCTTGACTACCTCGACCACCAGCACGTCGGCAACCCGCTGATCCCGCGGGATGGTGCGGCACGCTGGCGGCGCCTGACCCTGGCTTCCCTGGCCGATGGGATCATGGACGCGGCCGTGATGATCCGCTACGAGACCGCGCTGCGTCCTGCGGAAAAACACTGGGCCGAATGGCTCGATGCACAACGGGACAAGATTCGCCGCGCCGTGGGCCTGCTCGAGGCCGAGGCGATTGCCGAACTGGCGAGCCATTTCGACATCGCCGCCATCAGCGTCGCCTGTGCCCTGGGTTACCTGGACCTGCGCCACCCGGACCTGGAATGGCGCAAGGCCAATCCGCAGTTGGCGGCGTGGTTTGCCGAGGTGAGCTTGCGGCCTTCAATGGCCGAGACGGTGCCCAGGGTTTAGTTTTGCATTGACTGATCCGGCCTCATCGCGAGCAAGCTCGCTCCCA
>NZ_JAOSHO010000471.1 GCF_025917275.1 Pseudomonas agronomica
GCGCTGGATAACGTCGAAGCCCGTCCCTCGACATAACGCATCCCCCTGTGGGAGCGAGCTTGCTCGCGAAAGCGATCGGTCTGTCGATCAAGTGTTGACTGACATACCGCCTTCGCGAGCAAGCTCGCTCCCACAGGGTTTCGAGGCGTTCGCCCTATTCCCGGCCAACGCCCCGAACGACAGAGCACACTACCGCCCCGCCAATTCCATGATCATCCGCGAGAGCAAATAGATTCGCGGCACCACGCTCTCGACTTCAGCGTATTCCTCAGGGGTATGAATATTCCCCCCGACGATGCCAAAGCCATCCAGCGTCGGCGTGCCAACCCCGGCCGACAGGCTGGCGTCCGCCGCCCCGCCGCTGCCTTCTTCGGTGAGTTTGCGCCCCAGTTCGCCGTAGATACCCTGGGCCATGGCCATCAATCGATCCGACTCCTTCGTCTGCGGCATCGGCGGCAAGCCACGCTGCAGACTCGTGGTGACCTCCGTGTCGGCGATCAACTTGTCCTTGGACACCCGGGCCAGGTCTTTTTCGATGCGGTCGAATTCTTCCGGCACCGCCGCCCTCACGTCGGCCTTCGCCGTGGCCTGGTCGGGAATCACGTTGGTCCGGTCACCCGCCTTGAGCACGGTGAAGTTGATGGTGGTTTTCTTCTCTGCGTCGCCGAGCTTGCCCAGTTGCAGAATCTGATGCGCCGCCTCCATCGCCGCGTTGCGCCCCAGCTCCGGCGCTACACCCGCGTGGGCCGCCTTGCCCTTGACCTCCACCAGCGCCGTTGCGCTGCCCTTGCGCCACACCACCAGACCGTCAGCCGGACGACCCGGTTCAAGGTTCAGGGTCACGTCGTGGGCCTTGGCGGTTTTCTTGATCAGGTCGGTGGCGGCGTCCGAGCCGGTTTCTTCGCTGGCGTCGAGCAGGAAGGTGATCTGCGCGTAATTCTTGAAGTCGAGGTTTTTCAGCACTTTCAAGGCATAGATGCCGGCGACGATACCGCCCTTGTCGTCCATCACCCCCGGCCCGTAGGCCCGGCCATCCTTGATATGAAAAGGCCGCTCGGCGGCGGAGCCTTCCTTGAACACCGTGTCCATGTGGGCCATCAGCAGGATTTTCGCCTTGCCGGTGCCCTTGAACGTCGCGAGGACATGTTGAGTGCCGTCCGAATTGGGCACCTTCTCAATGGTCGCGCCGAGCTTTTGCAGCTCATCAATGGCGATATCACCGACCTGGGTCAGCCCCGGTACATAACCGGAACCGGAGTCGATATTCACCAGCCGTTCCAGCAGTTTCAGGGCCTCGCCCTTGTACTGCTCGGCATCGGCCAGCACTTGCTGGTTGGGCTGCGCAAAGGCAGCGGAGGCGCCAAGGGCCAGGCTCAGGCCAAGACTGACGGCGAGACGGGAGCGACGAGCGTTAATGGTCATGAGTTCATCCTTGTTTCGTCGGAAAAGTACCCTTGAGGGAGTCAAGGGGCACCCTACCCGACAAAACGCCAAGGCTCTAGACCGTCGACGTCTCCAACACCTGCCAATGTCGCTGACAGACAACCCGATTACGCCCGCCAGTCTTGGCTTCGTAGAGCATCTGGTCAGCGTCGTTGAGCCATGCACTGGCATCGCCATAAGCCGGGTTGAACGCTGCCAGGCCAATGCTCAGGCTCACTTTCAAGGCCGGATCCTGCTCATAGCCGAGCGTGGCAAAACGTTCGCGCAAACCGTCCATGGCCTGGACCGCGTTGTGCAGGGTCAGGTCCGGCAGGATCACGCAAAACTCGTCGCCGCCATACCGCCCGACAATGTCCGCGGCCCGCAGGTTTTGCCTGAGCAACTTGCCGAGTTGGCGCAGCACAACGTCGCCGGCCCCGTGGCCGTAGGTGTCATTGATGGCCTTGAAATGGTCGATGTCGATCAGCGCGATTGCGCCCTGGGTTCCGTCCGAGGGATGACGCAGGCAACGCTGGAATTCTTCATCGAGCCGATCCTTCCAGGCGCCGTGGTTGAGTAGCCCGGTGAGGCTGTCGGTGCGACTCAGGGCCAGCAATTCTCGTTTTTGCCGGCCCAGCGTGTAGGCCTGGCGAAAGCAGATCCAGCCCAGCGCCAGCGGATACAGGCACAGCAGCGGCAGGCAGGCATAAAGCTGCGCCGGACTGGTCATGGGCACGCTGGTCAACGGGAAAATCACCCCTCCCACCGCAATGCCGGCTACTTGGGCCGCGGCCCCGACCAGCAGGAAGCGCAGGCCGCCGATGGCAACGTTGTTCATCGCCATCATCGCCAGGGTGACGGCTGTGGGCAGCGGATTGAATTGCATCGCGGCGACCCAGAAGCCGCCAAGAAAGGCATCGATCAACAGGTTGCGGTGTTCGGCGTGGTACGGCACCGCCGAGCGACGGGCCCACTGGTAGGACACGTGCGGCCAGAGCAAGCCGTTGAATAGCATGAAGCCCCAGACCCAGGGCGCAGGGTCGAGGGGCTGGACGGCAACACTCACCACCAGCAACCCCAGCGTCAGGCCAAGGATGCGGGATGTGTACAGCCTCCTGGCCAGCGAGAGTCCCTTTTTTCCCGTCTTATGCATAGGGGCCTCTGCATCGCAGGTCTCCCGACTACCGGGATGGGGTTGCTGGAGTCTATCAGGGTGGCGTCAAATAGCCATTACTCCATACAGGGGTATTTAATCCCACGGGACGAGCGTGGCTCTCAGCGGATTTTGGCTATACATGAGAAGAGGGAATTCGTCGCTCGACACAGCGCGTATCAAAGCAAACGCGCGCTTGGCGTCGCGGTATTCCAGGTTTCAGCTTCACTTACAGTTCATAACGACGAGCAACAATCTAACGTGACCCATGGAGGGCAAGACATGCTGGTGTTGTGGGTGGTCCTCGCCGTGTTCATCGCCTGGAGCTGGCTGACGTATCCGGGCATCGGCCACGTGCTGTATGACCTGGGCATGGCCCTGGAAGCGCGGCTTTACCGGCTGCACAAGATCACGGTGCCCATCAGTGAAATGACGGTATCGACCTGGCAAGGTGGCCCCTATGAAGCGCCCGGCAGCATCCTGATGCTGCACGGCTACAGTGCCGACAAGAACCTCTGGCTGCGCTTCGCCCGGCATTTTGTCAGCCAGTACCGCGTGGTGATCCCCGACCTGGCCGGCCATGGCGAAACCGGCTTCAAGGCCGGCGGCGGCTATGACATTCCGACCCAGGCCCGGCGGGTGATCGAGCTGCTCGATGCCTGCGGCCTGGACAAGGTCCATGTGATCGGCAATTCCATGGGCGGCCACCTCGCGGCGTGGCTGGCGGCAACCTCACCCGACCGCGTGCTGACCCTGGCGCTGATCGACCCGGCAGGCGTCACCGCCCCCCAGGCAAGCGACATGGAACGCCACCTGGCCGCCGGGCATAACCCTTTCCTGGTGCATTCGCGGGATGATTTCGAACCGTTCTACGCCATGACCATGGCCTCGCCGCCCTGGTTGCCCAGCGTGGTGCTGGCGGCGCTGGCCGAGCGTTACGAACAGCGCCGGGAGGAACTGGCGGAAATCTTCGTCGATTTTCGCGCCAGTCCACCGATGGAGCCCCGCCTGGCCGACATCCGCGCACCGTCGTTGTTGCTGTGGGGGCGCAAGGACCGGTTGATCGACGTCAGCAGCGTGCCGGTCTGGAGCAAGGGCATCGCCGACCTGCGCGTGGAGATCTGGGACGGGGTCGGCCATATGCCGATGGTGGAAAAACCTGGGAAAACCGCGGCGTTGTATCGGGATTTCCTGAAGGGATTGGGGCAGTGACAACGATGTAAAAAAGCCATGGACCAT
>NZ_JAOSHO010000472.1 GCF_025917275.1 Pseudomonas agronomica
GGCTGATCCAGCCAATCGGCGAATTCATCGATAAAGTCCTGCTTGAACCCCGCCTCCAGCCAGTTGTTGAAGATGAAACCCAGGTTGGAGAAAGCGCAGGGTTGCAGGAACAGGAAGCCATTGATGTCGTCTTCATGCCCGCATTCAGGGCAGGTGAAGTTATCGGTGCGCCCCGGCATCCAGTCTTCCAGGCTTTCGAACAGCGCTTCGCCAATCTCCTTGCGGCACTCGGCACAACCCGCCTCCTCGAGAAAGCCCTTGGCCGGCGTATAGATGCAGCGCTTGGTGATGATCTCCAGGCCGTTGACCGGTTCGCCGAAAGGCAACGCGTCGGGATGCAGGACCACGTCGCGGGCACCCGGGGCGATGGCATGGGCCATGCGATTGCCAGTACGTCCGCAGGTGGTCAGTTGTTCTTCGACGATGTTCTTGCGCACCAGCCAACGCACGATCGCCCGGGCCCGAGGCTCGTGGACCGGCAAGGTGGAAATTTTCGGGACGATGATGCTTTGCGAATTCATGGCGAGGCCTGGCTGTTTCCCTGGCAGGATTTGATAAAGGGCCGGCAGCTTAATCCCTGGCGGGATCAGGTCAAGCGCTCAGGTAGCGTCCGATCAAGGCAATGCCGCTGGCGAGCACCAGCCAGGTCACCAGGCGCACGAACGCCTCGCGCGACAACCTCATGGTCAGGCGACGGCCCACCCACAGCCCCAGCGCCATGGCCGGCAACAAACACAGCGCCAGTACTAACAAGGGTAGCTCGGCATACACGCCCGCGATGACAAACAGGCTCAAGCGCACCACGGTGCTGCAACTGATCAATGCACTCTGCGTGGCCCGGGCCGCGTCCTTGGGCAGGCGGCTGTTCAGATAGATGGCGTATAAAAAGCCGCCGCTGCCGAACAACGCTCCGAACATCCCGCCCACCGTACCCATCGGGATCGACCACAGCGCCGACAGCTGCGCCGGCCGGGCCTTGATCAACAAGCTGTAGATCGCATAAGCGCTGATGAACAGCCCCATCAACAGCAGTAACAGATCGGATTTGAGGTTGAGCAGGAAAATCACGCCCAAGGTGCAACCCACCGCCATGCACGGCAGCAACCGCAGCAGCTCCGGCCGGGACACCTCCCGGCGCGAGGGCAACAGGTTGCCGAAGGCCGCGACAAAATCCAGCAAGACCAGCAGCGGGACGATCTTCGACAGGGGCATGAACAACAGCAGGATCGGCGCCGCCACCAGCGCCGTGCCGAACCCGGCGATGCCGAATACGACGTAGGCCAGGACGATGGCCGAGCCGATCACGAGCCATTGCGTGGGGGCGAATGCCCATTCACCTAGCCACGGTAGAAAATTCATCCGGCACTTCCTTGATGAGGAGAGCGGGGACTTTAGCCAGATGTGTCATGGCATATCCAGCGATTGTGGTGACAGACCTATCGCCTTCGCGAGCAGGCTCGCTCCCACACTGGATTTATGTCGCGCTGGAACGACATGTGGGAGCGAGCCTGCTCGCGAAACAGACGACTCGGTCAAATTGCTTGTACACATGGAGATTCACCCGCGAATCCCCTTATCATGCCGCCCATGATTAAAGATCCCTTTGCCCGACTGGGCCTGGACCGCGAGGTCCTGACTGTCAGCCAGCTCAACGGCCGTGCGCGGGTGTTGCTCGAAGACGTGTTCAGCAACATCTGGGTCGAGGGCGAGATCTCCAACCTCGCCCGCCCCGCCTCCGGCCATGTGTATTTCACCCTCAAGGACAGCGGCGCCCAGGTGCGTTGCGCGCTGTTCCGGCAGAATGCTGCGCGGGTGCGCCAGGCCTTGAAGGACGGGCTGGCGGTGAAGGTGCGCGGCAAGGTCTCGCTGTTCGAAGGCCGTGGCGACTATCAACTGATCCTCGACACCGTGGAACCGGCCGGCGATGGCGCCCTGCGCCTGGCCTTCGATGCCCTGAAAGAAAAGCTCAGCGCCGAAGGCCTGTTCAGTGCCGAGCGCAAGGTACCGTTGCCGGCCCATCCGCAACGCATCGGCATCATCAGCTCACCGACGGGCGCGGTGATCCGCGACATCATCAGCGTATTCCGCCGCCGCGCGCCGCAGATTTCCCTGACCTTGATTCCCACCGCCGTGCAGGGCCGCGAGGCCACCGCGCAAATCGTCCGCGCCCTGAAACTGGCCGATGCCCGCGGCTTCGACGCGCTGATCCTGGCCCGGGGCGGCGGTTCGCTGGAGGACTTGTGGTGCTTCAACGAAGAAGCCGTGGCCCGGGCCGTGGACGCCTGCGTGACGCCGATCGTCAGTGCCGTCGGCCATGAAACCGACGTGTCCATCAGCGATTTCGTCGCTGACGTGCGCGCCCCTACCCCGTCCGCCGCCGCTGAACTGCTGGCGCCGGACGCTGGCGACCTGGTGCGCCGGGTCGAAAGCCTGCACCGTCGGCTGGTGATGCGCATGCGCGATCGGCTGATGCGCGACCAGTTGCGCCTCGAAGGCCTCACGCGCCGCCTGCGCCACCCCGGCGAACGCCTGCGCCAGCAAGCCCAGCGCCTCGACGACTTGGACATGCGCATGCGCCGGGCCTTCGAACGCAGCCTCAACACCCGCCGCGAACGGCTGATCCGCCTGGAAACCCGCCTGGCCGGACAACACCCTGGCCGCCAACTGGCGATGTTGCGCCAGCGCCTCGACAGCCTCGCCGAACGCCTGCCCCGGGCGATGCGCGAAGGTCTTAAAACGCGACGCGTCCAGCTACAGAACCAGATGCAGACGCTGCACATCGTCAGCCCGCTGGCGACCCTCGGTCGCGGCTACAGCATCCTGCTCGACGAACGCGGCCATGCCATCCGCAACGCCGAGCAAACCCGGACTGGCCAGCGCCTGACCGCCAAGCTCGGCGAAGGCGAACTGCTGGTGCGCGTCGAAGACAATCACCTCACGCCAGTCACCCTTTCTTTACTGGACTGATTCATGCCGCGATTCCTCGCCACATTGCTGTTGCTGTGCCTGACGTTCAACGCCTACGCCGACAGTTACATCACCCGCCTGTTGAACAAACCGGTGCCCGGCGGCGTGGCCGTGGTCGACCTCGGCAGCGCGGCCCAAGCGCCCAAAGCCACGTACCAGGGCAAACCGGTGCTGGTAGTCAAGGAGCAGCAGAATTGGCTGGCAATTGTCGGCATTCCGCTGACGGTACAACCCGGCACGCAGCAGATCAGCAGCGGCGGCACCACCCAGCCCTTCGTGGTCGGTTTCAAGAAGTACCCCGAGCAGCACATCACGCTGAAGAACACGCGCCAGGTCAACCCGAACCCGGCCGATCTCAAGCGCATCGACGCGGAGCTGGCGGTGCAGTTGAAGGCCTACCGCAGCTTCAGCCCGAACATCCCCAGCAACCTGTTGCTGGACAAACCGGTCAACGGCCCGCTGTCGAGCAAGTTCGGCGTGCGTCGGTTCTTCAACGGCGAAGAACGCAACCCCCACGCCGGCCTGGACTTCGCCGTGCCCGCCGGCACACCGATCAAGACCCCGGCCGCCGGCAAGGTGATCCTCACCGGCAATTACTTCTTCAATGGCAACACGGTGTTTGTCGACCATGGCCAAGGCTTCATCAGCATGTTCTGCCACATGTCGAAGATCGATGTGAAGGTCGGCCAGCAACTGGCCCGCGGCGCGGTGGTCGGCAAGGTCGGCGCCACCGGCCGTGCGACCGGGCCGCACATGCACTGGAACATCAGCCTGAATGATGCGCGGGTGGATCCGGCGATTTTTATCGGTGCGTTTCAACCCTGAACATTT
>NZ_JAOSHO010000473.1 GCF_025917275.1 Pseudomonas agronomica
CCTATGGCGCCGGCCGCGAGCGCAACTGTTGCGCTGCCGCTTGTGCCAGGTCCGGCGGCAGGAAGTCCTTGTCCGGGTTGTAGTCGGGCTTGAGGTAGCGGGACAGGGCTTGCAAGTCTTCCGGGCTCAAGGTTCCTGCGGCCTGCTTCAGGCGCAGGTTGTCCAGGATGTAGTCGTACCGGGCATTGTTGTAGTCGCGCACCGAGGTGTACAGCTGGCGCTGGGCGTCGAGGACATCGACGATGTTGCGAGTGCCCACCTGATAGCCGATCTCCGTGGCATCCACCGCGCTCTGGTTGGAGATGATCGACTGGCGCCGGGCCTGGACCTGTTCCACATCGGTGTTCACCGCGCGGTGCAGGTTGCGGGTGTTTTCCACCACCTGGCGGCGCAGGCCTTCGCGTTGCTGCTCGGTCTGGGTGAGTTGCGAATAGGACTCGCGCACCTGGGAGCTGGTCAGCCCGCCGCTGTAGATCGGAATGCTCAATTGCAGGCCGATGGTGCGTTGCTCGGCATCGCCACCGTAGCGCTGGCCGGTGGGGCTCGGGTTTGTGAAACCGAGGCCGTCGTTGTCACCTTTGCGGTACTGGGCGATTGCATCGAGGGTCGGCGCGTGGCCGGCCTTGCGCTGGCGCACCGTATCTTCGGCGGCATCGACAGCGTAGTTGCTGGCCAACAGGTTGAGGTTCTGCTTGGCGGCGGTGTCGACCCAGGCCTTGGCGTCGTTCGGCGCCGGCGGCAGGATCGGCAGGGTGTGGACGACGCCCTGGATCGAATTGTATTGGCGGTTGGTCAGGGTGATCAGCGCTTCGAAGGCGTCTTCGACCTGGCGCTGGGCGATGATCCGGTTGGCCCGGGCGGTGTCGTAGCTGGCCTGGGATTGCAGCACGTCGGTCTTGTCCGACAGGCCCACGTCGAAACGTTCGTTGGACTGGTCGAGCTGGCGCTTGAACGCGGCTTCCTCGGCCTTGGTCGAGGCCAGGTTGTCCTGGCTGCGCAGCACGTTGAAATAGGACTCGGCGCTTTGCAGGATCAGGTTCTGTTCGGTGGCGGACAGTTGCAGCGACGCTTGTTCATTCACCGATTTGGCCGCCTGGAGCTGGAACCAGCGATCGGCGCGGAAGATCGGCTGGGACAGCGTGGCCTGGTAGACCGTGGAGCTGCGGGTGGCGGTCATCGCCGGCTGGTCGAGCTCGGTACGGGTGTTGTTCAGGTCGGCGCCGGCCGACAGGTTGGGCAGCAGCCCGGCGCGGGCCTGGGGCACCACTTCCTTCTGGGCGCCATATTGGGCGCGGGCGGCGGCCAGGTCGGCATTGTTATCCACCGCTTCCTGGTACACGCTGACCAGATCGGTCCGGGTGGACAACGGCGCTTCGGCGGCCCAGGCCATTCCATTGGACGCACAAGACACGGCAAGGGCCAGTGAGAGTTTGCGCAGCATGAGGCGATCCCTACGTTCAAATTGAATGCGCATAACAGGCGCGCGGCGTAGCGAGTGTAGTTGCGCCTACGCACGGCAACAATCCTGTATTTGTGCCATTCATCACGGCTTTTGCCCGGGCGATGGCGTTCTGCGCCGGTTGTGTCTAGACTGGCCGGGTTCTTGTCGGGGTGCCTTGCTATGAGGCTGAGATCGAATAATTTCGGATCCCGTTGAACCTGATCAGGTTAGCGCCTGCGTAGGGAACAAGATTTCTCGTCACCCGGCGAGTCCTCTTGTGCTTCGTCCGGGATGTCGTTCGACCATTGAACGCACTCGAGCAGCAAGCACAGCGTCCGCACTGTCGTGCAGGGACGCGTCCATTCGTTACAGGTTCGCTCCGACAAAAAATCCACTGCCTGGATGTGTGTCTGGAGAGCCCGTGATGACGACAAAATCAAGAAACGCGACCAACCTCAGTGAATCGGCCCAGGTCGATCAGCAATCGGTCCAGCCCTTTACCCGCTCGCAAAAAATCTACGTCCAGGGCAGCCGCCCGGATATCCGCGTGCCGATGCGCGAAATCAGCCTCGACGTGACCCCGACCGACTTCGGCGGCGAAATCAACGCGCCGGTAGTGGTGTATGACACCTCGGGCCCGTACACCGACCCGAACGTGATCATCGATGTGCGCAAAGGCCTGGCTGACGTGCGCTCGCCGTGGATCGAAGCCCGTGGCGACACTGAGCGCCTGGCGGGCCTGAGTTCCAACTTCGGCCAGGAACGCCTGGCCGACCCCGAGCTGACCCAGCTGCGCTTTGCCCACGTGAACAACCCGCGTCGCGCCAAGCCGGGCGCCAACGTCAGCCAGATGCACTACGCGCGCAAAGGCATCATCACCGCCGAGATGGAATACGTCGCCATCCGCGAAAACATGAAGCTGGAAGTCGCCCGCGCCGCCGGCCTGCTGGACCAGCAACACGCCGGCCACAGCTTCGGCGCCAGCGTGCCGAAAGTCATCACCCCGGAATTCGTGCGCGATGAAATCGCCCGTGGCCGCGCGATCATCCCGGCCAACATCAACCACACCGAACTGGAACCGATGATCATCGGCCGTAACTTCCTGGTGAAGATCAACGGCAACATCGGCAACAGCGCGCTGGGTTCGTCCATCGAAGAAGAAGTGGCGAAGCTGACCTGGGGCATCCGCTGGGGTTCGGACACGGTCATGGACCTGTCCACCGGCAAGCACATCCATGAAACCCGCGAGTGGATCATCCGCAACTCGCCGGTGCCGATTGGCACCGTGCCGATCTACCAGGCCCTGGAAAAAGTCGGTGGCGTGGCCGAAGACCTGACCTGGGAGCTGTTCCGCGACACGCTGATCGAGCAGGCCGAGCAGGGCGTCGACTACTTCACCATCCATGCCGGCGTGTTGCTGCGCTATGTGCCAATGACCGCCAAGCGCGTCACCGGTATCGTCAGCCGTGGCGGTTCGATCATGGCCAAGTGGTGCCTGGCGCATCACAAGGAAAACTTCCTCTACACCCACTTCGAAGACATCTGCGAAATCATGAAGGCCTACGACGTCAGCTTCTCGCTGGGCGATGGCCTGCGTCCGGGCTCGATTGCCGACGCCAACGACGAAGCGCAGTTCGGCGAACTGGAAACCCTCGGCGAGCTGACCAAGATCGCCTGGAAGCACGACGTGCAATGCATGATCGAAGGCCCCGGCCACGTGCCGATGCAGTTGATCAAGGAGAACATGGACAAGCAGCTCGAGTGCTGCGACGAGGCGCCGTTCTACACCCTCGGCCCACTGACCACCGACATCGCGCCGGGCTACGACCACATCACCTCGGGCATCGGTGCGGCGATGATCGGCTGGTTCGGTTGCGCCATGCTCTGCTACGTCACGCCGAAGGAACACCTCGGCTTGCCGAACAAGGATGACGTCAAGACCGGGATCATCACCTACAAGATCGCCGCGCATGCTGCCGATCTGGCCAAAGGGCACCCGGGCGCACAGATCCGCGACAACGCCTTGAGCAAGGCGCGGTTCGAGTTCCGCTGGGAAGACCAGTTCAACCTCGGCCTGGACCCGGACACCGCCCGCTCGTACCACGACGAGACCCTGCCGAAGGACTCGGCCAAGGTCGCGCATTTCTGCTCGATGTGCGGGCCGAAATTCTGCTCGATGAAAATCACCCAGGAAGTGCGCGAGTACGCGGCGAACCAACGCATTGAAGCGGTGGATGTCGATGTCGCCCAGGGCTTGGCGGAGCAGGCTGAGCGGTTCAAGAAGGAAGGTAGTCAGCTTTACAAGAAAGTCTGATTTGAACTGAAGAGGGCGGTGTTTTCACTGCCCTC
>NZ_JAOSHO010000474.1 GCF_025917275.1 Pseudomonas agronomica
GCCTCGCGTCCAGCTACTTTCGGCCACGGCGTCATGGGCGTGCAGGCTTTCGGCGTGAACGACCCTGACACTCAGCGCATCGATGAGAGAGGGTTTTGCCAAGGCTGTGGTCAGCCGCCTTGCAGCGTCTTCGCAGAACATAAGGTTTTGGCCGTTGGCCAACGCAAATGCCTGTTCGTCTGCGCGCTTGACGGCGGTTTGCACCGCGGTACCGAGGGCTGCTTCGGCAGCATCGATGAAGGATTGGAACGGCAAGTCCTCGATCTCTTTGTTCAACCGCAGGGTCAGCGTTGCCGTGCTGCGCTGGCTATGGGGGGTGGCGACGATGCCATTTGGCGAGCCCAGCCAGGCGAGGATCTCGGCGTGCTCGAGCGTTTTGTTCGCAAAGTCGTTGACGAATTGTTGCTGGATCAATTGTCGAGCGAGTGCCGCGGAGCAAGGGCAGGTGGAGGAATAGGGAATCCGAATTCGAAGTTCCACGTGGAACATTGCGTTTTTCAGGCTGGCTTCGATGCTTACCGGATAGCGCTTCCAACCGTCCAAGGGACTGATGAGGGCCGGACGCTTTAGCAAAAGATCGGTACGGATAGTCAATGAAGCCGCATGGGACGAGCCTTGGTGACTATCGAGAAACTGCTGCAAAATTCGATGTAATAACCGCGGCGAGAGCTCCGTCGCTTCAAGTGTTTCCAATATCAAATACAAGCGTGACATATGAATGCCGCGTGCTTCACGGTCATCCAGGCTGACGCCTGCATCGGCCATTGCCTGGCGACGATGGCCGCCTATCAGCACGGGTAAAGCGATTCCACACATGCCGACCCAATCGAGGGGAAGAGCTTGGCGTGAAATCTGCGCAGCGACGTCGGGCAGCGTTAACGCATTCATGAGAGGTCCGCAAAGAATTCAAAATTAGACGTTATAGTATAACGTCTTCTTTGTGAATAGCTTTCCCATGAAAGGTGTTTTACTTATGCGTCGGGCTGTTCCACGTGAAACGTCAGCGCGGCGAGTCCTGACAGCCGTTGAGGCGACTACATATGAACGCACCTTTGCTCCCGCCAGAGCTTGAAAAACGATTGATCGTCGTCCAGCCAACTCGACGGTTGTACCCAACCCAACTTTCCCCGTCCGAAGCCAGGCCGGTGAAAAATGTGAGCTGGCCATAACGGCTATTCGTCTGCGCCCAATAGCGGTGGCTGACGGCCTCAAATCCGCGCGTATAGAGAGTGTCTCCACTCGTCTGGACGCTATAGGCGTTGCCGTAACCATCGACACACGCCAGCAAATTCCCGCTGCGGGTGCAATTCGCCAGGAGCGGGTTTTGAGCTGACGCGTAGACCGTCCAAAGCAACAACGAACCCGCCGTCATAAATCTCACAGAGCTGCGCATGGATCGTTCTCGGTCAATAAGGTTTGCAGTTGGGTGTTTGGTTGTTGTTATAGTATAACGTAAATTTGCCTGCCCCAACATGTCGAGCCGGAACGGCCACCGATGAGGATATACCCGATGCCCAATCGCCTTCCCGTAACCGTGCTTTCCGGATTCCTCGGCGCCGGTAAAAGCACGTTGCTCAACCATATCCTGCGTAACCGGGAAAACCTGCGTGTCGCGGTGATCGTCAACGATATGAGTGAGATCAACATCGATGGCACCGAAGTCCAGCGAGATGTCTCCCTGAATCGTGCCGAAGAGAAACTGGTGGAAATGAGCAACGGCTGCATCTGTTGCACGTTGCGCGAGGACTTGCTTGAAGAGGTCGGGCAACTTGCCAGGGAAGGGCGTTTTGATTATTTGTTGATCGAATCCACAGGCATATCCGAGCCGCTGCCCGTGGCGGAAACCTTCACGTTTCGCGATGAGGAAGGCCGGAGCCTTGCCGATGTCGCGCGCCTCGACACGATGGTGACAGTGGTCGACGGCGTAAATTTTCTGTTGGATTACCACGCGGCCGAGAGCCTTGCATCCCGGGGCGAAACCTTGGGTGAGGAAGACGAACGCTCAATCACTGAGCTGCTGATTGAACAGATCGAATTTGCCGACGTGATTCTGATCAGCAAGATAGACCTGATCAGCCAACAGGAGCGGGAGGAACTCATCGCGATACTGGAGCGTCTCAACACCCACGCGCGGATTGTCCCCATGGTCATGGGCCAGGTGCCGCTGGCGAGCATCCTCGACACAGGCCTTTTCGATTTTCAACGCGCCGCCCAGGCACCAGGTTGGCTGCAAGCTTTGCGAGGCGAGCCTGTACCGGAGACCGAGGAGTATGGCATCGCTTCGACAGCCTACCGGGCACGTCGGCCGTTTCATCCCGAGCGCTTTTTCACGTTCATCGACCGTCCTTGGCCTAATGGCCGGCTCCTGCGGTCGAAGGGTTTCTTCTGGTTGGCGAGCAAACCTGAAGAGGCGGGAAGTTGGTCCCAGGCCGGCGGATTGATGCGTTATGGGTTCGCCGGACGTTGGTGGCGGTTCGTGCCGAAACACCAGTGGCCGCAGGATGAGGACAGTACCGCCGCGATCATGAAGAACTGGCTGGCGGCGACGGGCGATTGCCGTCAGGAGCTGGTGTTCATCGGCCAGAACATGGATTTCGATCAACTCTCCGAAGAACTGAACGCCTGCCTGCTGACCGACGCGGAGATGGCCCTGGGTATGGAAGCCTGGCGCCTGTTACCGGACCCGTTCGGCCCGTGGCATGACGAGGTCGCGGCTTGATTCGTCGCTTCCCTGGGCGCGCTCCCGGGGAGCATCAAGTGTCATCGGATTGGATCGCTTGGCTCAAGGCTTGAGCCAGGTGCCCTGGCTTTTCCCTTCGCAAAACGGCTTGAGATAGGCCGCGTCGGTCGCCACGCCGTAATAGTGAATATCCTGGTGATAAGGCATATTGGCGACTTGGGCGTTGCTGCAGATGCCAAACGCGCCGCCAGGGCACTGATCCACGTATTGCACGTCGACTTTCTGCCCGGCCAGGCTCGGCTGGCAGAACCCGTCGGCGAACAGCTTTTGCGGAATGTTGCGGTTCTGTTGGCAGACCTTGACGTCGAGTCGTTCCGCCTGGCTGTGCACGATACAGGCCTGGGCCATGGCCTGGTTCGAAGCCAACGCCAGTAACAGCCAGCCGAATATTCGCATCTTCACCTCCACTCAAAGCCATTGATCTATGTTGCAGGACATCCCCACCCATGTCATCGCCGGTCCATTGGGCGCCGGCAAGACCAGCCTGATCAGGCACCTGATGGCCCAGCGCCCAGCGGATGAACGCTGGGCGGTGCTGATCAATGAGTTCGGCCAGGTCGGCCTGGACGCCGCGCTGCTGACCCAAGCCGCCGATGGTATCGCATTGGGCGAAGTGGCCGGGGGCTGCCTATGTTGCGTCAACGGCGCACCGTTTCAGATCGGCCTGGGTCGCTTGCTGCGCAAGGCTCGGCCCCACAGGCTGTTCATCGAACCTTCAGGGCTGGGCCACCCGCTGCAACTGTTGCGTCAATTGAACGCGGCGCCTTGGCTCGGCGTGCTGGCGGTCCAGCCTTGCGTGATGGTTTTGGATGCCCGAGCGATGGCGGACGGCAAGCCATTGCCCGATACGCAACGACAGGCGTTGGTGGATGCCGGATTACTGGTGCTGAACAAATCCGAAGACCTTACCGAAAACGAGCGGGCGCGCGTTGTCGCCCAATTGCCTGCCCTTGGCTTGTATTGGACGCAACAGGCGGCATTGCCGATTGATCAATTGCCAGGCATTGCTGTTCGGGGCGACGGCGCTGTGGATAAC
>NZ_JAOSHO010000475.1 GCF_025917275.1 Pseudomonas agronomica
AGCCAGCGGGAGCCCTCGCCACAGAAGCCAAACCGTGGGCTCAGTCGCTGTTGTCTTCCGGCTCCAGCGCCTGCAACCAGCGGTTCTCGGAGCGGCTCAGGTGCTGGCGCATCGACGTCTGGGCACCGAGCACGTCCTTGCTGGCGACGGCGTGCAGGATCGCCTCATGCTCGACGACGGCGGCTTCCCAGGTCAGGGCATTTTCGGAGTGCTTGCTCAGGTGAGCGGAGATGGGGGTGTGTCGTTCATCAAAGAGAGCGGTGATGATTCGGACCAGGGCAGAGTTGCCGGTCATTTTTGCCAGGCGCTGATGGAACTTGCGGTCGTCCTCCAGCGGCGGCAGGCCATTGGCAATGCTTGCGCGCATGGCGTCGATGCATTCCTGCAGGTAGCGGTAATCGCTTTTCTTGCCATGCAGGCATGCCAGGATCACCGACTCACCTTCGATCAACGCACGGGCCTGCATCAGCTCGGAAGGGCTCTCGCCCAAGGTCATGGCCTGGTTTTTTCCATCCTTGGACCTGGCCCGCACGTACACGCCGGAGCCCATCTTGATTTCGATGTCGCCGTCTATCTCCAGGGCTATCAACGCTTCGCGCAGCGACGGCCTGGAAACCCCCAGCAGTTGGGTCAGGTCGCGCTCGGGAGGAAGCCTGGAACCCGCCTTGAAATCCCGTTGGGCAATGTAGCTGCGCAGTTGATCGGCGATTTTCTGATACGGCTTGCGTTCGGTGGCGTTGATCGGTGAGACCATGGGGTGGCGTCCATCGGAGGGTGCGCAAAGGCTACCATAGGCGCCTGATTGTGGGAGCGAGCTTGCTCCGGGCGACAATACGACGAAGGCGGTGGGTCTGTTTACATCAATGCCGAATGTACCGCCGCTTTTTCGCGAGCCAGCCCGCTCCCACAGTAAAAAGGGTGACTCCGTTTCACATCACCGCGCCGATCTGCCAGGGCAGGAATTCGTTATCGCCCAAGCCGTTCTCTTCACTGCACGTCGGACGTCCGGAAGCGGTCTCCAGCATCAGTCGAAACAACCGCTCCCCGGCCTGGGCCACCGACTCCACCCCATCGACGATACCGCCGGTATTGAAGTCCATGTCCAACTCCATGCGCTGGAACAGCCGGGTGTTGGTGGCGATCTTCAAGGATGGCGTGGGTTTGCACCCATAGGTCGAACCGCGACCCGTAGTGAAGCAGATGAGATTCGCGCCGCCCGCCACCTGGCCGGTCGCCGATACCGGGTCGTAGCCGGGCGTGTCCATGAACACCAACCCTTGGGCCGTGACCGGTTCGGCGTACTGGTAGACCCCCATCAGCCCGCTTGCACCGGCTTTCGCCACCGCGCCCAGGGATTTTTCCAGGATGGTGGTGATGCCCCCGGCCTTGTTGCCCGGAGACGGATTGTTGTTCATGTCGCCGTCGTTGTGGTGAACATAGGCTTCCCACCAACGGATCCGCTCCATCAGTTTTTCCGCAATTTCGGCGGACGCGGCGCGGGCCGTCAGCAAGTGTTCGGCTCCGTAGATTTCTGGTGTTTCCGAAAGAATCGCGGTGCCGCCCTGTTGCACCAGCAGGTCCACGGCAGCGCCAAGCGCCGGGTTGGCTGTGATGCCCGAGTAACCATCCGAGCCGCCGCATTGCAAGCCGACGCACAGATGGCTGGCGGCAACGGTCGTGCGCCGGTATTGGTTGATGAGGGGCAGCATCGCTTCAATATGGGCGATGCCGCGTTGCACGGTTTCGCGCGTCCCGCCTTCCTCCTGGATGATCAGGCTGGCCTTGAGCGCAGCGGGGCGATCCCCCAGTTGGTTCATCAACGGCGTGAGCTGGTTGACCTCGCAACCCAGTCCGATCAACAGCACGCCGGCAAAATTGGCGTGGTCGGCGTAGCCGCGCAAAGTGCGCTTGAGGATGTCGATGCCTTCGCCCTTGGCGCCCATGCCACAGCCGCTGCCATGGGTGATTGCAACGACGCCGTCGACGTTGGGGAAGTCCTTCAAGCGCTCGGCAGAGAAGGCGTTGGCGATCTGCTTGCAGACGGTGGCCGAGCAATTGACGCTGGATACGACGCCGATGTAGTTGCGGGTGGCGACGCGTCCGTCATCGCGGACGTAGCCTTCGAACGTAGCAGGGGTCGGGCTGAGCGAGGTGGGCACATAGACGTTCCGTACGCTTTGCTCAGCGGTGGCGGCGGGCATGTCCAGGTTATGCACGTGGACGTGCTCACCGGGTTCGATGCCTTGGGTCGCCTGGCCGATGACCTGCCCGTACTTGAGCACGCGCTGGCCGGCCAACACTTTGCGCAGGGCGATCTTGTGACCAGATGGAATGGTTTGCCGGGCGGTCAGTGTAATGCCGTCGGCGCTCACCGTCTGGCCTTCGACGATATCGCCCCGGGCCACCGCGACGTGATCACCGGGTGCCAGGACAAGCAAGGAAGAAGCGGGGTTCATGGGGCGTCCTCCGATGTCTAGCACTCGATGATTGCCTTGACGACGCCTTGCTTGGGGTCAAGCAAGGTGGCGAACGAGTCGGGCACATCGGCCAGCGTCAGTCGGTGGGTGTTCAGGGCGGCATCCGGAATCAACCCGTCGCGCAAGCATTGCTCGACATGCCGGAAGTCTTCCCGGGTGGCGTTACGGCTGCCCATCAGCGTGGCTTCACGCTTGTGGAATTCAGGGTCGGAGAAGGTGATGGAATCCCGCACCACGGAGATCATCACGTAGGTGCCGCCGTGCGCGATGAACTCGAACCCACGCTCCATCGCCCGGGCATTGCCGGTGGCGTCAAAGACCACGTCGAAAAAATCCCCGCCGGTCAGTTCAGCCAGGGTTTGCTTGTCGCCTTCGCCGATTTGCACAGCCGCATGGATATCCAGGTGTTCCTTGCAGAACGACAAGCGGTCCTCGCGGGTATCCAGCACGGTGACGTTCGCCCCGCGCAGGCTGGCGAAGATCGCCGCGGCCATGCCGATCGGGCCGGTGCCGACCACCAGGGCGTTTTGCCCTGTCTGGACGTTGGAGCGACGCACGGCGTGAGCGCCGATCGAAAGGAATTCGATCATCGCGGCCTGATCAAGGGAAACCCCCTCGGCCTTGTGCACGAATTGCTGGGGAACACTCAGGTATTGGGTGAAAGCACCGTCGCAGTGAACCCCCAGCACCTGGATCCGTGTGCAACAGTTGGTCTTGCCCTGGCGGCAGGCAATGCAGGATCCGCACGACAAATAGGGCATCACATAAACGACGTCACCCACCGCCAACTCGCTGGTATCGTCAGTGGCGTCCACGACCCCGGAGAATTCGTGGCCCATCACGCGTGGGTATTCAAGGTACGGTTGATTGCCGGTGAAAATGTGCAAGTCGGTGCCGCAGACGCCGACGCGCTTGACCCGGATGAGGATTTCTCCCGGTTTCCTGGACGGCGTTTCACGTTCGAGGGCGGTTAATGAACCGGGTTCGTTGCAGATGACAGTCAGCATGATGAGGCCCCTTGGCGTGCCTGCAGGCAATACTTGAGCGCAGGCGGGAGGAGGGTTTGGGCGCGCGGCTGCTGGAACCGAGGCGCTGTTTTTTATAATGGACGGCAGCGATGTGCCGTTGATGCCGGTCCGAAACTACGCGCCAAAGAAAATATTGGCAAGACCAATCTATAAAAAAATAGATTGGACTGACCAATAGTCTTAAGCGCGAGCAAGCTCGCCTCCACAGGTTGATACGGTGAAACAGATTCCGGATGTCGCGAAATTCCCTGTGGGAGCGAGCCTGCTCGCG
>NZ_JAOSHO010000476.1 GCF_025917275.1 Pseudomonas agronomica
CTGGCGCTGTACTACTGCAGCACGCCCCCCAAGAACATGAAGGTCACTGCGCTGTTCAATGAAGAAATTTTTCCGGTGTGCAGCCCGGCCTACCTGTCTCAGCATCCCGAGGCGGGCAACCTTGAACAACTCGGCGCCTGTACCTGGCTGTGGCTCGAGGACCAGCATCGGGACTGGATTGGCTGGAAGGAATGGTTCCAGCGCCTGGGCCATCCAGCGCCAGAACCTCGTCGACGCATCAACATCAACAACTACTCGATGCTGATCCAGTCGGCACTGGCGGGCCAGGGAATCGCCCTGGCCTGGACGCGGTTGCTCGGCGATCACCTACAGACCGGCAATCTCGTGCGCCCGACATCAGCCATCTTGAGCACCGATGCGCAATTCTGCTTGTTGGAGCCCCTGGGCCAGGTGCCGAACCGGCAAAGCGTCAACCGCTTCCGCGAATGGTTGATGGCGCGCCTGGCACAGACAGAGGATGCCTGACCCGTGGAACCTCGAACCCGTTTATCAATCAGCTTCAAAAACCAGCACCCGCAGCCGATACCATGACAAGCGCCCAGTGATTGGGTGGTGGGAATACGGCGGGAACCGGTGATGACAGACATATATCTGCTGATAGCGAGCGGAACTGACCAGAGCGATGCCTACGTCCTGGGTTGGTTCGATGATCGAAACAAAGCCAGGGAAGCGGCCGAGCAGAAGGAATGGGAAGCTTATCGCGCCAGCCTGAAAGCGGAACATCCTTGGTCCAGCCAAAAACCGTTGGCGCCGGACAAGACCGAGTATCGGCGCTATTGGATCAAGACCGTTTCGAAGTTCGAACATGTGTCCGTGCCGAGGTCCCTGGCGGTTCACTGAGCGGCGCCCAGGCTTTTTACCCATCGCGCAAATTTAACGAACTGTGCGCTCTCGCCAAGGGTCTAGAAAATTAAGCCCATCCGATGAGAGCGTTCCTATGTTGAAATTTCTTGGTGGTACCGTTGGGATCATTTTCCTGATCGGCCTGATCGTGGTCATTGCCCTGTTCAAGTTCATCTTCTGATCCCCCACAGCGGTAGCGCAATGCGCTACCGCTGGTTTTCCTCGGGGTCGGAGGCTGGCAAGGACGCCAGGATCTGATCACGGCAAACTTCAAGGATTTCGTCTGCCAATGGCGAATCATCCGGGCAAGCGCGCGAGAGCATGACCGCGCCGATGGCATGGGCGAGCAAGTTGATCATCTTTGCCCGTCCACCTTCTCCTGTGGGCTCGAACTTTTCCTCAAGGGTAGCCAGCGTGCCTTCCGCCCCATTGGCAAACGTGGCCTTGACCTCATCGGACTGACGCGCCGCGTCGCCACACAACGCCGCCATCGTGCAGCCGTTGCCCCGAGCGTCGCGGTGCTCCCGCGAGACATACATGGCGAAGAACCCAGCGACATCCAGGTCGCTGGCGCTGGTCAATGAGCGCGAAAGACTGTCCGCAGCGGCTTCGGCCATCAGGTCGGCCTTCGAACCGAAATGCTTGTAGAAACCGCCGTGGGTAAAGCCGGCCGCGGCCATCAGGTCCGCCACGCCTATCCCGTCAAAACCTCGCTCGCGAAACAACACGGACGCCGTCTCGACGATGTGTTCCCTGTTTGCTTGTGCCTGGGCCTTGGTGACTCTCATGTTCGTTTACCTCGTACCACTCCAATCAGGTCTTCATCATACATAGATGCCAACCGTAATCAAATTCGTTGACAGTTTAGATTTCGGTCATCATCCTAAGCGCAAGCCGCACCCACCGCTCATCTACTGGCACGGAAACGAGAGACATGACCGATCAGATTCTGTTTACCCCCTATACCCTGGGCTCCCTCACCCTCGCCAACCGAGTCGTGATGGCGCCGCTGACGCGTAACCGCGCAGGCAAAGGCTTCGTTCCCAGTGAGTTCGCGGCGACCTATTACAGCCAGCGCGCATCGGCAGGCTTGCTGATTGCCGAAGCCACGCAGATCTCGCAGCAGGGACAGGGTTATCAGGACACGCCCGGCATCTACACCCAGGCGCAGATCGACGGCTGGCGCGAAGTGACCGATGCGGTCCATGCCAAGGGCAGTCGGATAGTCCTGCAACTGTGGCACGTCGGGCGCGTGTCCCACGTGGCCCTGCAGGAAAACGGCGCCGCTCCGGTAGCGCCCTCCGCCCTGCGCCCCGCCACCAAGGTGTTCGTCAATAACAGCTTCGAGGATGTGTCCGAACCGCGAGCGCTCGACCTCGACGAGTTGCCGGGAATCGTCAACGATTTTCGCCAAGCGGCCGCCAACGCCATCGCCGCTGGCTTCGATGGCGTGGAAATCCACGGTGCGAACGGCTATCTGGTCGATCAGTTCATCAAGGACGGCGCCAACATCCGCACCGATGCCTACGGCGGCTCGATTGAAAACCGCGCCCGCCTGCTGCTGGAAGTGACCGCCGCCGTCGTGAGCGAGATCGGTGCCGGACGCACCGGCCTGCGCATCTCGCCGGTCTCGCCCGCCAACGGCGTGTCCAGCAGCGCACCGCAGGCGCAGTTCGACTACATCGTCGATCAGCTCAACACCTTGGACATCGCCTTCCTGCACGTCGTCGAAGGCGCGACCGCCGGGCCGCGCGACGTGGCGCCGTTCGATTTCGCCGGCTTGCGCCAGCGCTTCAACAACACCTACATCGCCAACAACGGCTATGACCTGGACCTGGCCACTTCGCAGCTCCTGGAAGACAAGGTCGACTTGATCGCCTTTGGCCGCCCGTTCATCGCCAATCCAGACCTGGTGGAGCGCCTGAAAAGCGGCGTTCCTTTGGCTGCCCTCAACCCCGCGACCCTCTATGGCGGCGGCGCCGAAGGCTACATCGACTACCCGACGTTCGCCGAGGCGAATGCCCTATAGCGCCGAAAAAATCACGCAGTTGATCGCCCCCCAATCCTGAAGAGACTGACACCATGACCACTCGCACAACCGTTCTCATCACCGGCGCTTCCACCGGTATCGGCGCCGTCTACGCCAAGCGCTTCGCCCAACGCGGCCATGATCTGGTGCTGGTCGCCCGCGACAGCACGCGCCTAGAAGCACTGGCGACTGAACTGCGCAACGAACACACCGTGACCGTTGACGTGCTCCAGGCCGACCTGACCCAAATCAGCGACCTGCACAAAGTTGAAACCCGCCTGCGCGATGACGACCGTATCGGCATCCTGGTCAACAACGCAGGCGCCGCCCAATCCGGCAGCTTCATCGAACAGACCACCGACAGCGTCGCGCACCTGGTTTCACTCAACACCACTGCGCTGGTCCGGCTCGCCAGCGCCATCGCCCCACGCTTGGCAAACGCCGGCGACGGCGCGATCATCAACATCGGCTCGGTGGTTGGCCTGGCACCGGAATTCGGCATGTCGGTCTACGGCGCGACCAAGGCATTCGTGCTGTTCCTGTCCCAAGGGCTCAGCCTCGAACTGACCCCAAAAGGCGTCTACGTCCAAGCCGTCCTGCCGGCGGCGACCCGGACCGAAATCTGGGAACGCGCCGGCATCGACATCAATACCTTGAACGAGATCATGGAAGTGGGCGATCTGGTCGATGCCGCGCTGGTCGGCTTCGACCGTCGCGAACCGGTGACCATCCCGCCGCTGCAGGACGGTGCTCGCTGGGATGCGTTGCAGGGCGCGCGGCAGGGATTGTTGTCCGAAATCAAGCAATCGGCGGTTGCCGAGCGCTATAAAACCCAGGCCTGAACGGGGCA
>NZ_JAOSHO010000477.1 GCF_025917275.1 Pseudomonas agronomica
GCAAGCTCCCTCGCCACGGGGCGTCAATTCCTACGAGATTTTCAGAAGCAGAAAATCAGGTGTTGTGATCGATATCCAGCACGCTGAACGTCACTTTCCCACCTTCGCTGGTATAGCCCGTGTTGTCCTGCACATACACCCCGGCCTTGAAGTACAACGGCTTGTTGCGCCAGGCCGCGCCGACCGTGGTGTACCAACTGTTACCCGCGGCGGTAATGCCCAGGTCGCCGGTACGATCCAGGTGGATCCGGTAAGAGAACGACCGATTGAGCTTCACCCCCGTGGCTACGGTGATGACCCTGCCTTTGCTGTCATCGGGACGCATGCGGACCTTGGCGACGATGTTGCCGGTGGAGCTGGAGTCGCTGTATTGGTATTCCAGCTTGACCATGGGCTTGCTGCTGTCCTTCGTATGGATCTGGCCGATCACGATCTTGCCGCTGCTGGGCACTTGATTGACAACGAGAGTGGCCCGCAGCTGGTTGTCGGCGTCGGGGTAGACCCAGTTGCGCAGGGTGCCGTCCTTGTAGGTCTCGCGCAGTTCGCTGCGCGGGTAAATAGCATTCTCTGTCTTGGTGCCGGTCACCGGTGACCAGAAGTACACCGTGCTGCCTGAGGAGTTGAAATACTTGTCCTGAAACCCGTCCACCAAACGAGGGGTTTCGATGGTTTTTGGCGGGCTGCCTTCGGGAATGCTCAGGTTCCAGGTTGCAAGATCGACCATGTTCGGATCCTTTCTGAGGAGAAGAAATGATTTACGCCACAGCCGGAGGCTCTAAGACGCGCTTTTTCCGACGCCAAGAAGGGGTGGGGACGAAGATTTGACACAGTCGTCCGGCGGAGGGTTGGCGTCAGCAGACCGTCAGAGTGGCGTTTGCCGGTTTTGTGCCCGAGAAAAACGACCATTGGTCGATTATCTGGTTTTTGCGGGGAACCTTATGGGATGGCCATTTGGCAGCCTTGCCGGATTCAAGACCAAAAAAAGCACCCTGAGTCGGATGCTTTCTAAACGGGACGGCCGATAGCAGCGTTCCGTGCTGCTGTTACGGCGATCAAAGTGTGGCGTGTTTGATTTCCAACAGGCTGAACGTCACTTTTCCGCCTTCGGTGACATAGCCCGTGTTGTCCTGGACATAAACGCCGGCCTTGAAATACAGCGGCTTGACCTTCCAGGTCGGGTCGACGGTGGTGCGCCAGTTGTAACCCGCCGCGCTGATGCCCAGCGCGCCCTTGGGGCTCAGGTGGATCATGTAGGAAAAATTGCGGTTGAGGGCGACACCGGTGGCAACGGTAACGACTTGGCCCGTCTCGTCGTCAGGACGCATGCGCACCTTGGCAACGATGTTGCCCGTGGAACTTGAGGTCTTGTATTGGAATTCCAGCTTCACCATCGGGCTGGTGCTGTCCTTGGTATGAATCTGACCTATCACCACTTTGCCGGAGCTGGGCACCTGGTTGACAGCGATGGTCGCGCGCAGGGTGTTGTCCGCCGCCGGGTAAAGCCAATTGCGCAGGGTGCCGTCGGGATAGGTTTCGCGCAGTTCGCTGCGCGGGTAAATCGCGTTGGCCGTCTTGGTGCCGGTTACCGGGGCCCAGAAGAACACGGTGCCGGTTTCGGCATTGAAATATTGATCCTTGAACCCCTGCGCCAGGCGAGGGGTTTCGATGGTCATCGCCGGGCTGCCTTCGGGGATGCTCAAGTTCCAGGTTGTGAGATCGATCATGTTCAGGTCCTACGTATCGGGATGTAAAAAAGGGTGCGCCGTGTCGGGAGGCTTTAAACCGCCCTTTTGAAGCGTCTCGAAACGCTGGATAGGGGCTTTTCTTGTTTGACCGTTCGGCGGTTGTTTGACGTCAATTGACTGTCAGTGGTGTCATTGCAGCTTTTGTGCCTGACAGGGGTGACCGTTAGTCGGCTATTTCGGGCTTTGTCTGGATGATGGCGCGATGACACCTACTGCTTTTCAAAATCCCGGTCTAGAGTGAGATCACTGTATGTTGTCCGCCTTGCTCCATAAGGCGAACATGGCGCCCCGATAAGAGAAGCAGCATGGAATGCGCGCAACCCCCGTTTGGCGAAGACAGCTCTGTCCTTTTGATTGTTGATGACTACCCCGAAAACCTGCTCAGCATGCGAGCGTTGCTGCAGCGTCAGGATTGGCAGGTGATGACCGCGTCCTCGGGGATCGAGGCGCTGAACCTGCTCCTCGAACATGACATCGACCTGGTACTGCTGGATGTGCAGATGCCGGACATGGACGGTTTCGAAGTGGCGCGCCTGATGCGCGGCAGCCAGCGCACGCGGCTCACGCCGATCATTTTCCTCACCGCCAACGAGCAGTCCCAGGATGCCGTCATCAAGGGCTACGCCAGTGGCGCGGTGGATTACCTGTTCAAACCCTTCGATCCGCAGATCCTCAAGCCCAAGGTCCAGGCGTTGCTCGAGCACCAGCGCAACCGCCGGGCCTTGCAGCGCCTGAGCCAGGATCTCGAAGCGGCCCGGGCTTTCAACGCCTCGGTGCTGGACAACGCCGCCGAAGGAATCCTGGTGGTGGATGAGAACGGATGTATCCGTTTCGCCAATCCTTCTACGTGCCGTCTGCTCAATGCCACCGCCGAACAATTGCAGGGGATGCCTTTCCTCGATTTCCTGCAAAAGCCCCATATTCCCGAATGGACGGGCTCGGAGATCCATATCGCCTACCAGCGCGGCGAAACTTGGCGCCTGCACGATGCGGTGTTGCGTACCGCACCTGGCCAGCAGGTGTCGGTGGCCCTGTCCTGTGCGCCTTTGCCCTCGGAACAGAAGGCCATGGTGGTGACGCTCCAGGACATGTCGGTGGTCCGCCACCTGCACCAGCAATTGGAATTCCAGGCTGTGACTGACCCGCTGACCGGCTTGCTCAACCGCAGGGGGTTCTATCAGACGGCGGAAAACCTGCTGATGCGCAGCGAACGGCTGGAAAGCAACTGGGTGCTGCTGTACCTGGACCTCGATGGCTTCAAGCGCGTCAACGATTCGCTGGGCCACGATGCCGGCGATCGGGTGCTGCGCTGGGTGTCCGAGCAATTGAAGGCGTGCCTGCGACCCTTCGATATTCTTGCGCGGCTCGGCGGTGATGAGTTCACGGCCCTGCTGGACCTTGAAGTGCCCGAACAGGCTGCCAAGATCGCCGAGAAACTCATTGAGCGGGTTTCGATCTGCCAGCAGATCGAAGGCATGGACGTGACGCTGGGAGCCAGCATCGGCATCGCGACTTATCCGGATTGCGGCTCCAACCTCGATGGCCTGCTGCGCGCTTCCGACATCGCGATGTACGAGGCCAAGCGCGCCGGCCGCCAGCAATATCGTTTTTATGACCACGAAATGAACGGTCGAGCCCGTTCACGGCTGATGCTGGAAGAAAGCGTGCGCTCGGCCATCGAGAATCGCGACTTCAACATGGTCTACCAGCCGCAGGTCAGCATTGATGACGGACGCATTCGCGGGTTCGAGGCGCTGTTGCGTTGGCAGCACCCAAGCGTCGGCGATGTTCCGCCGGGCTTGTTCCTGCCGCTGTTGGAAGAGGCGCGGCTGATCAGCCGACTGGGCAGTTGGATCTACCACCGCAGCGCGGCCCAGCGCAAAGTCTGGGAGCGCTTGTTCGCCGAGGATCTGGTGTTGGGCGTGAGCCTGAGCAGCACCCAGTTCGGCATGCCGAACCTGGTGACCGAGTTGCGCCAGGTGCTGGAGCGCCACGC